>JAKDUN010000033.1 GCA_030457675.1 Brachybacterium sp.
CTTCGAGAACGCCGAGGCGAACCTCGAGATCTCCGGCGCGCTGCTGGACTCGCTCGCCTCGACCCTGGTCACCACCCGGCTGCAGCGGGACCTCACCGACTCCACCACCCAGCGCAACATCGGCCCCGCGTTCGGACACTCGCTGCTCGCGATCGCGAACCTCCGCAAGGGCCTGGCCGGTCTCGACGTGGACTCCGGCGCGATGGCGGCGGACCTCGACGGCAACTGGGAGGTGCTCGGCGAGGCGGTGCAGTCGGTGATGCGCACCCTCGGCGTCCAGGGCACCCCCGGCCTGGACAACCCCTACGAGCGGCTCAAGGACCTCACCCGCGGCCACCGCGTGGACGGGGAGGGGATGCGCGAGTTCATCCGCACCCTGGGCCTGCCCGCGGCGGAACAGGAACGGCTGCTGGCGCTGAGCCCACACACCTACGTCGGCTACGCCGCGCAGCTCGTGGACCACCTGGGCGAGACCAGCGCCTGAGCCGGTCCGTCGGCCCCGCCCCCTCAGCCGATGGCGCGGGGGCGGAGGTCGATCGTCGCCACGACGGCCTCGGTCGGGGCGCGCAGCGCGAAGCCGATCGCGGCGGCGACCGTGGCGGGGCGCAGGTACTTCTCGGTCTCGTAGTCGCCGTTCTCCGCAGCGCGCAGCTCGTGCTGCATGTCGGTGTCCACCCGGCCCGGGTGCACCGAGCTGACCCGCACCCCGTGGCCGGCCTCCTCCTGGCGCAGTGCGTCGGTCCAGGCGCGCAGCGCGAACTTCGAGGCGGAGTAGGCGCCGCGCTCCCCCTTCGCGTTGTAGCCGGAACCGGAGTTCACGGCGACGACGGTGCCGCGGGCCTCCCGCAGCGTGGGCAGCAGCAGCCGGGTCAGCTCGGAGACCGCGGTGACGTTGATGGCGAAATTCCGTTCCCAGTCCGCGGCGCTGAGCTCCTCGACGCTGCCGTTGACCAGGATGCCTGCGGAGTGGACGAGTCCTGCGAGGCCGCCGGGCAGGTCGAGTGCGGCGACCGCGGCCGCGGTCGCCGCATGGTCGGTGAGCTCGGCGACGAAGGGCTCGGCCGACGGCAGCTGTGCGGCGAGCTCGACCAGCGCCGCCCGGTCCCGGCCGCCGAGGATCAGGTGGTGGTCCGCGGCGAGCGCCTCGGCCGTCGCGCGGCCGATCCCGCGATTCGCGCCGGTGATGAGGACGGCGGGGCGATCGGAACGGGGCGCGGAGTGCTCGGTCATCATGTCTCCGAGTCTGTCACGGCGGCGGATCCTCCACCGCCCGGCCACGCACGGGCGAACCCGGGCACGGAGCGTGCCGGGGCCACGGGTGAACCCGGGCACGGAGCAGGTGAGAGCATGACGGAGTGGAGACGATGAGCCCGAGCCGGGCCTGGCTGCGCGCCGAGGTGCTGATCATCCTCGCGCTCTCGCTGGGGCGCAGCGCCGTGTACTCGCTGCTCTCCCTCGCCCAGGCGCTCGCGGCCGGGCCGCTGTCCAGCCAGTCCACCGCGCTGAACTCGTCCCTGCGCGAGGACGCGTGGCTGGACCTGCTGTACCAGCTGCTCTCGATCACCTTCGCGCTGGTGCCGGTCGCGCTGGTGGTGCTGCTGCTCGCGCTGACCGCCGGCTCGCTGCAGCAGGCGCTGCGAGACCTCGGGGTGGACCCGGGCCGACCGCTGCGCGATCTCTCCCACGGGCTCCTGCTCACCGCCGGGATCGGGCTGCCGGGACTCGCGATCTACTACCTGGGGCGATGGATCGGTGCCACGCTCGAAGTGATCCCTGCGGCGCTGGACACCCACTGGTGGACGCTGCCGGTGCTGGTGCTGCATGCGGTGAAGAACGCCGTGCTCGAGGAGGTGATCGTGGTGGGCTACCTGTTCCAGCGGCTGGAGCGGCTGGGCTGGTCCGCCCGTCGGATCATCATCGTCTCCGCCCTGCTGCGCGGGGCGTATCACACCTACCAGGGGGTGGGCCCGGGCCTCGCGAACCTGGTGATGGGGCTGGTGTTCGGCGAGTGGTACCGGCGCACGCGCCGCACCCTGCCGCTGGTCATCGCGCACACCCTGCTCGATGTGTTCGCCTTCGCGGGCTACGCCCTGCTGCAGGGCGTCATCACCACCTGACCACCGCCGCCCCGGTGAGGGTCGGAGGAGCGGGGCTCAGAGGATGTACGCCTCACCCTCGCCGTCGGAGTCGATCGGCAGGCCCGACTCGAACCAGATGTCCATGCCGCCCGCCACGTTGATCGCCTCGAAGCCGTTCCCGTTCAGCCACTGCGCGACCTGGAAGCTCCGGCCGCCGCTGCGGCACACGATGTACAGCGCCTCATCGTCCTCGGGGAGCTGGTCGAGATTCTCCAGCAGGGAGCTCGCCGGCAGGTGCTGAGCGGTGGGGGCATGGCCCGCATCCCACTCGTTCTGCTCGCGCACATCGATGAGGTGCGCACCCTCGGGAACTTCGTTCGGGGTGACCGTCTCCATATCCATGCCCTCCAGAATAGTGGTCCCACCCGGCCGACGGGCCGGTCCGTCCGTCCGCCTGTCGGCCCGACGTCCGGTCAGCCCCTCGACCCGTCGGGCGCCTCAACCCCACGTCCCGCCGGCCCGGTCGACCCACCACCCCCGTCGGCCCGGGGGCACCGGGAACCGCTCAGACGGCCCGCAGCGCGAACCGCTTCACGAGCGGAGAGCCCACCAGCACCGAGGCGATGACCAGGGCGTACGCGCCGAGCACCGCGGCCAGGTACTGCACGGCCATCATCGGGTCGCTCGGGGCGCTGCCGAAGAAGGTCGTGAGCACCAGCAGCGCGGTACCGGTCGCGATGATCGAGCTCAGACCCACCGGCACGGCGATCTCGGCGATGCGGGCCCGATGCAGCTGGCCCACCTCGGCGCCGGCGATGTGCTGGGCGCGCAGGCGCGGGGCCTGATCGATCACGCGGGCGGTCTGGGAGACCCCGGTGCTCACCGCGGCGAGCACTGCGGCGATCCCCAGGGTGAGCAGGCCGCCGGTGGTCGTGGCGGTGAGCATCATCGCCTCCTCGGGGGTGGAGGTATCCCCCAGAGTCGCGATCATGGTCAGGAAGCCGGCGATGACCAGGGCGAAGGTGATACCTGAGACGGCCCGCCACCCGGCCCGGGGATCACCGGCGAGACGGCGTGCGCCCACGAGCAGCGAGGGTGTCGGGGCGGTCCGGGCGAGAGCGAGTGCGGTGACCCAGACGATGAACGGGCCCACGACGTTGATCCCGGCGACGATCGCCGCGACGAACAGGACGATGATCACGATCCCGACCGAGCCCAGCAGCACACCGCCCATGTTCATGAAGATCATGAAGCCCACGATCAGGGCCGCCCAGAGCCCCAGGCGGAGGACGGACAGGCGCACCACCCGGGAGTCACGAGCGACTCCCAAGGGACTGAGGACCACCCCGGCCAGCGATACCGCAGCAGAGCCCGCGGCGATCAGCACCAGGGCGACCACCAGCAGCGGATATGCCCACCACGGCAGCAGCAGCTCCGCGACGGTGAAGGGGGTGATGCCGAAGTCGAGCCGGGCCAGCGCAGGGGTCACCGCCAGGTGCGCCCCCAGCCCGAGGATCGACCCGAGCAGCGACTGCGCAGCGACATCGAGCACCGCCACCGAGCCGACCTGGCCGCCGGTGCCACCGACCAGGCGCATCGTGGCGAGGTCCTGCTCGCGGCGGGCGAGGGACAGCCGGGCCGCCGATCCGCCCAGCCCCACGGCGCTGGGGATCAGCAGCGCCGAGGCGAACACCGCGCAGATCAGCAGGAAGGGCATGACCGAGGCCTCGCCCGTCATGGGCGTGACCCCGGACGGGGTGCGAGCGGCGAAGGCTGCGGCGCCGCCGACGACGGTCGCCGTGATCGCGGCGGCGGCGGTGAAGGCGATGACAGGGAGGACGTCCGCCAGGGCTCCGCGCCGGCGCAGCAGCAGCGGAGCGGTGGCCAGCAGCGCGCTCATCGGGCCACCGCCTGCTCTGCGGTGGGCTGGACGTCGGGGCGCACGAACTCTTCGGCGATCCGGCCGTCCCGCATGGTGACGGTGCGGCGGCAGGCGGCGGCGACCTTCGCGTCATGGGTGACCATCACCAGGGCGGCGCCGGAGTCGCGGCAGGTCTCCACGAGGATGTCGAGCACGGCCCGGCCGGTGGTCTGGTCGAGGGCGCCGGTGGGTTCGTCGGCGAACACCACCGAGGGGCTGCCGGCGAGGGCGCGGGTGATCGCGACGCGCTGCGCCTGACCACCGGAGAGCTGGGTGGGCCGACGCTCATGCATGCCCTGCAGGCCCAGGCGATCCAGCCACCCGCGGGCCTCTGCGGTGGCGGTGCGGCGGGTGACGCCGCCGAGCATGCGCGGCAGGATCACGTTCTCCAGCGCCGTGAGCTCGGGCAGCAGCTGGCCGTCCTGGAAGACGAAGCCGAAGTCGCTGCGGCGCAGACGGGTGCGAGTGCGGTCCGGGAGGGCGGCGAGGTCGGTGCCGTCATGCAGCACGGTGCCGGCGGTGGGGCGCAGGATCCCGGCGAGGACGTGCAGCAGGGTGGTCTTGCCGCAGCCGGAGGGGCCCATCACGGCCAGGGAGTCGGCCCGGGCGATGTCGAGGTCCACCCCGTCCAGCGCGTGGGTCGCGGTGCCCTGCTGCCCGTAGGTCATGGCCAGATGACGAGCCGACAGCACCGGGGTGAGGTGCCGGGAGACGGCACCCGGGCCGGACGGGACGCCTGTGGCCGGCGCCGACGGGACGCCTGTGGCCGGCGCGGACGGGGCGCCTGTGGCCGGCGCGGACGGGACGGTGCTGTGCGAGGTGGACGGTGCGGAACCGGGCAGCGGTGCGGTGTTCATGTGCCCCAGGATCGTCCGCGCTCCTCCGGCCACGCATCGAGCCCGAGTGCGATATCCCGGGGACGACGTCAGACCCTGGTCGTACCCGCACTGCCGCTGCCGCTGCCGCTGCCGCTGCCGCTCCACCAATTGTGCGCTGAGTACTCATCCGACGGACGCGGATAGGTCCTCAGCGCACAATTGCTGGTTGGCTGGCGGGCGGGTCCGCCGGCCGGCAGGGCCGCAGGCTCAGCCGAAACGGCCGGAGATGTAGTCCTCGGTCTGCTTGTTCGTCGGGTTGGTGAAGATCGTGTCGGTGTCGTCGACCTCGATGAGGTGGCCGGGCTGGCCGGTGCCGGCGATGTTGAAGAAACCGGTGCGGTCCGAGACACGGGAGGCCTGCTGCATGTTGTGGGTCACGATCACGATCGTGTACTCCTGCTTCAGCTCATGGATCAGGTCCTCGATCGCGAGGGTCGAGATCGGGTCCAGCGCCGAGCAGGGCTCGTCCATCAGCACGACGTCGGGCTGCACGGCGATCGTGCGCGCGATGCACAGACGCTGCTGCTGGCCGCCGGACAGTCCCATCCCGGGCTTGTCCAGGCGGTCCTTGACCTCGTTCCAGAGGTTCGCGCCCTTGAGCGCCCGCTCCATCAGCTCCTCGGAGGCGGAGCGGGAGATGCGGCGATTGTTGAGCTTCACGCCGGCCAGGACGTTGTCCCGGATCGACATGGTCGGGAAGGGGTTCGCCTTCTGGAACACCATGCCCACCCGACGACGCACGTTGACCGGGTCGACCTTCTGGTCGTAGATGTCCTCGCCGTTGATCTCGACCCGACCCTTCGCGTACGCACCGGGAATGACCTCGTGCATGCGATTCAGGGTGCGCAGGAAGGTCGACTTGCCGCAGCCGGAGGGGCCGATCAGCGCCGTCACCGAGCGCGGGCGGATCTGGACGTCTACGCCCTCCACGGCGAGGAAGTCGCTGTAGTAGATGTCGAGGTCCTCGATGTTGATGGGCTGGGGGGCGGCCATCTGGAGTCCTTTCGGGTGGGGCGAGGGCTCAGCGGCTGAGCTTGGGAGAGAAGTAGTGGCTGATCAGGCGCGCGATGATGTTGAGCACCATCACGATCACGATCAGGGTGAAGGCGGCGGCCCAGGCGCGATCGATGTTCGTCGCGATCGAGCAGGCGTACACCTCCTGAGAGATCGGGTTGGTGACCGTATCGCTCATGCAGTTCGCGCTGCCGGCGCGGTACTGCTGATTGATGAACGTCGGCAGGGTCGCCATGCGCCCGTCGAACATGTTCCAGTTCACGGAGGTCACCATGCCGACCGTGAGCAGCAACGGCGCGGTCTCGCCGATCACGCGCGCGATCGCGAGGGTGATGCCGGTGGACAGACCCGCGATCGCGGTGCGCAGCACCACCTTGACGATGGTGAGCCATTTGGGCACGCCCAGCGCGTAGGCGGCTTCGCGCAGGTCCATCGGGACCAGACGGAGCATCTCCTCGCTGTTGCGCACCACGGTGGGGATCATCAGCAGCGACAGCGCGACCGCGCCCATGATCCCCATGCGCACGCTGTCGTCCGGCATGAGGGTGATGAACAGTGACAGGCCGAACAGGCCCGCGACGATCGAGGGGATGCCGGTCATGACGTCCACCAGGAAGGTGACGCCGGTGCCGAGAGTCTTCTTCCACCCCTGGTCCGCGTACTCCACGAGGAAGATGGCGGTGAACAGGCCGATGGGGATCGAGATGATCGAGGCCCATAGAGTGATCAGCAGTGTGCCCACGGCCGCATGGAACACGCCGCCCGCGTCGGCGCCGCCGATGATCCCGGACATGTCCGAGGTCCAGAAGGCGAAGGGGTCGGGCTTCGCCGCGAGCACGCGGGTCATCCCCCGGCTGGCCACCTCCCACAGCAGGGAGGTCAACGGGAACATCGCCACGGCGAAGGCGCCGATCACCAGCAGGGTCATCAGACGCTCGGTGGCCCAGCGGGGCCCTTCGCGCAGCAGCGAGTACGACCAGCCGAAGAGCAGGTGCAGCAGGAAGCCGACCACGATCGCGGCGGCGATCGAGAAGGCATCGAGGATCGCCAGGCCGGCGATCGCGACCACCAGCCCGGCGAGGCCGGTGAAGACCAGGTGGTACCAGGGCAGTCGACGCTCGTCATGGGAACGACGCATCGAGGTCTCGTTCTGCACGGCGGTGGGGGTGCTCATAGGGGCCTCTCAGCTCTTCGGGCCGCTGCGGGCGACGATCCACCGGGCGATGGCATTGATGAGGAACGTCAGCACGAACAGCACCAGACCGGTGAAGATCAGCAAGGACATGTCCACGCCGGAGGCCTCCGCCGACTTCGAGGCGATGTTCGCGGCGATCGAGTTGTGCCGTCCCACCTCGAGGATGTGGAGGGAGAAGGTGGCTCCCGGCGCGAGGATCATCAGCACGGCCATGGTCTCGCCGAGCGCACGACCGAGACCGAGCATGGAGGCGGCGACGATGCCGCTGCGGCCGAAGGGCAGCACGACGGTCCTGATGGTCTCCCAGCGCGTGGCTCCGAGGGCGAGTGCGGCTTCCTCCTGCAGGCGAGGGGTCTGCAGGAACACTTCGCGGGAGACGGCGGTGATGATGGGCAGCACCATGACGGCGAGCACCACCGAGGCGGAGGCGAGGTTCCGCATCGGGGCGGTGGGCTCGCCGGCGAACAGGGGGATCCACCCCAGGTAGGTGTTGAGCAGGCCGTACAGCGGCTCCAGCTTGGGCACCAGCCAGATCCCACCCCAGAGCCCGTAGACGACCGACGGCACCGCCGCCAGCAGATCGATCAGGTACCCCAGGGTCGAAGACAGCCGACGCGGCGCGAAGTGGGAGATGAACAGGGCGATGCCGATCGAGATCGGGATCGCGATCAGCAGCGCGATCGCCGAGGCGAGCACCGTGCCGAAGACGAGCGGGAGGGTGTACTCGATCAGGGAGAAGTCCGCGGTGCCGGCGAACTCCTGACTCGCGATGATGGCCGGCAGCGACTCGGTGGAGAGGAAGACCGCCACAGCGGCGAGCGTGAGGAAGATCAGCAGCCCCGAGCCGATGCTCAGGTAGGAGAAGACCGAGTCGCCGAGGCGACGTCCGCTCGTGGACATGGAGGCGGGCGGAGGCGCGGGCGACTCCGACTCGATGTCAGCTGTGCTCATGGGAACCTTCCTCCGAGCTCACAGGGATGGGGTGGGGCCTGTCCGCGGCGAAGCCGCCGGGCCTCTGCTGGCCCGGCGGCACGCCGTGGTGAGGAGGCGATCAGCCGACGGTGATGCCGTCGATCGCGGTCTGGGCCTCGGTGCGCAGCTCGTCGGAGATCGGGGCGGAGCCCGCGTTCTCGGCGGCGACCTGCTGGCCCTGCTCGGAGATCATGAAGGACGCGTAGGACTTGACCGCGTTGCCGGTGGCCTCGTCCTCGTAGGCGCCGCACAGCGCGAGGTAGGAGATCAGCACGATCGGGTACGTGCCGGCCTCGGTGGTGGTGCGGTCCAGCTCCATGACGATGTCGTTCTCCGCACGACCCTCCTCGCGCGGCGAGACGTCGACAGCCTTGGCCGCGGCCTCGGCGCTGTAGTCCACGAACTCCTCGCCCACCTGGACGGAGGCGGTGCCGAGGTTGCCGGCCTGCGAGGCGTCGGCGTAGCCGATGGTGCCGTTGCCGGACTCGACCGCGGAGATCAGGCCGGACGTGCCGTCACCGGACTGACCGCCGTCGATCGGCCAGGTCTCGATCGGGCCGTGGGTCCAGGCGTCGGGGGCGTTGTCGGAGAGGTACTGGGTGAAGTTCTCGGTGGTGCCCGAATCGTCCGAGCGGTGGACCGGGACGACGGCCGTGTCGGGCAGATCGGCATCGGGGTTCAGCTCGGCGATCGCCGGATCGTTCCAGGTGGTGATCTCCTCCGCGAAGATCCCGGCGATGACCTCGGGCGAGAGGTTCAGGGAATCGACACCCTCGAGGTTGAAGACGACCGCGATCGGGGAGATGTAGACGGGCAGGTCGAAGGCCTGCTCACCGCTGCACACCTCGGCGGAGGCGGCGAGCTCCTCCTCGTCCAGGGCGGCGTCGGTGCCGGCGAACTTCACCTGGCCGGAGAGGAACTGCTCGCGCCCGGTGCCGGAGCCGGTGGGATCGTAGGTGACGGTGATGTCGCCGCCCTCGGCCTGCACGAGACCCTTGAAGGTCTCGGTCCACGCGGTCTGCGCGTTGCCCATGGAGGAGGCGCCGGCGCCGGCGAGGTTGCCGCTCAGCTCGGCGTAGCCGCTACCGCCGGCCGCCGCACCACCGGCGTCGGAGGCACCGCTGGTGCCCTCTTCGGCGCTGCCGCCGCAGGCGGTCAGAGCGATGCCGGCGGCGAAGCCGAGTGCGGCGAGCGAGGCGAGCTTGTTCTTGCGAACGTTCACTGCGAGTCCTTTCGGGGGCATGCGCCCAGAAGCTGTCATCGAGAAGGTGTGACAGCGGGGACGCTAAGGAGGGCAGATGACGGCGCGCTCGCTCTTGTGTGAACGGCAGGTGAACTCCGCGCGGAGTACCCTGGGACCGCAGGTCAGTGGCACAACACGAACAGGTCACAGCTCCTGCGGCCGTCTGCCCGCCGGGTGATCCGCACCACCGCCGAAGGTGCTGTCGGAGATCGACTCCGCCGTCCCGGGCAGAGAGGAGCCCGCCGGCTCAGGGAGAACGGGCCCGCCGCCCCAGGCCGAGCGAGCCCCGCGCCTCCGACGGAGCGAGCGCCGCGCCTCAGGCGGTGATGGCCATGACCAACCCGAAGATCATCACCGCCAGGTGGAGCAGCAGGAAGAACAGGGGGATCAGGCCCACCAGGGAGATCACCAGGCCCGCGATCGCGAGGCCGCGACCGCCCCTCGGCTCCCGCGACGTCGGCGCCGTCTCGTTCATGCCGCGGGCCGAGAACCAGATCCCGAACGGCGAGGTGAGGCCGCCGCACATGACCAGGCCCACCAGACCCAGCACGAATCCGGTGATCGCCGCCCCGGAACTCGGCAGCGGCGCCTGGAAGGCTCCGAACTGGGGCGGTCCGGCGGGATACGGGCCCACCGGCTGCTGCGCCTGCTGGGCGCTCGACGCGTAGGGATCACTCGCGTAGGGATCGCTCGCGTTGGGGGCGCTCGCGTAGGGATCGCTCGGATCACCCACCCCGTACGGATCGATCGCGTAGTCGTCGGTCGCGCGGCCCACCCCGTACGGATCGTCGAGGTGCCCGCTCTGCTGCCCGTAGGGGTCGTACCCGCCGGAACGTCCCGGAGATCCGCTGTCGTGCCCTGAGCTCATCTCGTGCCCACCTTTCCCCGGTCCCCGTGCCCAGTTCCTCTGACCCGTGCGTCAGCCGATGTTCGGCAGATGGCGTTCGATCGCGACCACCCTGCCGTCGGCCGTGGAGTGCAGCACCAGAGCCTCCCCGGCCGCCAGGTATGGATCCTCGTGCGGCAGTTCGAGGGCGACGCCCGGCGCAGCGACCGCTCGCACCGCGTCGATCACGGTGGGCAGCACCGGCCGGTGCGTGCACACCACCGTGGGCCGCGCCTGCGCGAGGACGCGGTCGATCACGGCGGCGGTCCGTGCCGGATGCTCGGCATGTCCCGCTTCGGTCAGCGCGTCCTTCGTGCGGACCTTCAGACCCTCGACGGTCGCCAACGGTTCGATCGTGGCCCGGCATCGTTCCCACGGGCTGCTCAGCACGCTCGCGGGGTCGAAGGCATCCAGGAGCAGCGGCAGTGCCCGCGCCTGCTTCTTCCCCTTCTTGTTCAGGGGTCGCAGGCCCTCCTCCCGGCGCCACTTCGAGCGGGACAGCGCCGCACCGTGGCGCTGGATGACGATCGGCGCGGTCTCCAGCTCGTCGTCCTCGAGATGGCGACGCAATGCCTCCAGCGGGACCTGGTCGTTCTGCCGCGTCACCCGTTCCATCGCCTCCTCGAGCGAGAACCACCGGATCTCGTCGACCTCGCGGAGGTTCTTCGGACCGGGGGCGATCGTCGCACGGACGGTCGCGACCCAATAGCTCACGATCTTGGTGCGACCATCCGGCATCAGATACGTGGAGGTCGGCAGGGGGCGCTGCAGACGCACCCGGTAGCCGGTCTCCTCGGCGACCTCACGCACTGCGGCGGCGGGGAAGGACTCCCCCTTGTCCAGCTTCCCCTTGGGGATCGACCAGTCGTCGTAGCGCGGGCGGTGGACCAGGAGCACCTGCACGCCATCGCCCTTCTCGCGCCAGGCGAGGGCACCGGCGGCGAGGACGGCACGCGGGGAGCCGGGAGCGGCGTCCACCGATCAGCTCCGTCCCGTCGCGCGCATCTGGACGTCCCGCCCAGTGATGGTGAACCCCCAGGTCTCGTAGAGCCGCAGGGCCGGGGCGTTGTCCGCCTCGACGTAGAGCTCCACCCCGGGCACGCCGTCCGCCCGGAGCCGGTCCAGGGAGGTGGCCATCAGCAGCCCCGCCACCCGGTGGCCCTGCACGGAGGGATCGGTCGCGACGACGTAGATCTCGGCGTCCTGGTCGGTGGCACCGGGGCGCTCCCGCTTGACCCACACGAAGCCGACGAGCTCATCGTCCCGCAGGGCGACCAGCATGTCCTCGGCGTCGAACCAGGGCTGGGCGAGCCGCTGCTCCAGATCCTCCCGGGTCATCGCCCCCTGCTCGGGGTGATCGACGAAGGCGCGAGCGTTGACCGTCACCCAGCGTTCGGCATCGCGCTCCGCCTCGAAGGTGCTCAGCCGCAGGCCCGCGAGCGTCGAGGTGGGGACCGCGGGCAGGGGCCGGGCCGGGTCGAGGTCGCGATGCAGGGTGAGCAGGTACCGGCTCTCGGCGAGCCCGGCGCCGGCGAGGAAGGTGAGGGAGCCCTCGAGGGCACCGTGCGCCCAGACCCCCGCATCGGCTCGCAGCGCGAGCGCCTCCTGCAGCAGGGCGGTGCCGTGGCCGCGCCGTCGGTGCGCGGGATCGATCATGCCCTGGACCGTGCCGTCGGGCAGCACGCTCGCGTACCCGCGCAGGGCGCCCGCCTCCTCGACCAGGAGGTGCTGGGCACTCTCGCCGTCGAGCGCGAGCACCGCGGCCTCGTCCAGCGGGGAGATGCCGTCGTGCTCGGTGACGGTCGCGAGCAGCTCGCGAACCGTCTCCTGTCGGGTGGGCGGCAGCGCGGCCGTCGTGATCATGAGATCCTTCCGGGGCTCGGGGAGGAGAATGGCCCGCGCACGGCACGCGGCCATGCCCAGAGGGTCGAGTATGCCGTCACCAGCGGGCACTCGTAGACTGCCACTGTAGCGCCCGACGGACATCACTCGTCGGCGCGGCCCGAGACCGGATTCGACGACCTGCGAGGAGCGCCTGTGACAGTCCCCGAGCGCGCTCCCCTCGGTGCCGCCCTGGCGCTCCTGCTGGCCGTGGTCTCGCTCACGGGAGTCGTCTCCCCGCTGCTGATGGCCGCTTCCGTGGCGTTGCTCGCACTGCTCATCGGCATCGCCTGGCCGGGACTGCTCGAGCTGCCCTCCCCCGGCGGCACCTTCGTCGTGGTCGCCGGCACGGGCATCCTCGGCGCCCTGGTCACGGTGCTGGCCCCGGACCGGATCACCCCGATATCGGGGGTCGTGATGGTCTGCGCGACCGGGGTGTTCGCCTCGTTCATCCACCAGATGACACGTACGGATCGCCGCGATCTCACCGCGTCGCTCACGGGCACCGTCGCCGGCGTGTTCGTCGCGGCGATCGCGGCCTGCTGGATCATCGCCCAGAGCGCTGCGGAGGAGGCCGGCACGACCGGCGTGGTCACCTCCATCGCTGCGGGACTCGCGGCGACGCTGTTGGTGAACGCCACGCCCCTGCCCGCCCTGGGGCGGTTCGTGCTGTCCGCCCTGGGCGGCGTCGGGGTGACCATGGCGCTCGTGGTCTCGCTGGCCGGTCTGGGACCGGCGGTCGCTGCGGCCATCGGGCTGGTGACCGCGATCGGCGCGAGCTGCGCGCACCTGCTGACGGGCTCCTCGCTGGTCGCCAGGGAGCCGGTCCCCTCGCTGGCGGTGGCCGCGGTCCCGGTGGCGACGGTCGGGGTGGCCGCCCACCTGGTGGTCGTGCTTCTGCCCTGAGGTCACCGGTGTCGCGGACCGGCCGCGCCCCGGCCCTCGGCGCCCGAGATCGACGGGCCCCTCGAGCATGTCGTGACACTCCTCAGCGCGCGCCCTGCGCACGCGTGAGGAGCGATAGACTCTGAGACATGTCCGCCCTGTCACTGTTCTTCATCGCCCTCGTCGTCCTGGTGGGACTCGGCACGCTCGCCTTCGCCGTTCTGGTGATCACCCGCCTTTTCGACCGCTGAGCGTTCCGCAGCACCGATGCCCATCACGCTCGACACCTCTCTTCCGCCGTCCCTGTACCCGCTGGCCTGGCTGATCGGCAGCTGGGAGGGCACTGGCGCCCTCAGCACGGCGGATCCCGATGCCCCGGACGCCCGTATCGAGCAGCAGCTGGTCTGCACCGCCCGGGAGGACGGCACCATGGAGTGGCGCTCCACCATCCACCGGGTCGACGCCCCCGCCCCACTGCCTCCCACCAGCGCCTTCGCGCGGGATGAGCCGGAGACCTCCACAGCTGAGACCTCCGCAGCTGCCAGTTCGGGCGAGCGCACGCTGCTGCACCGCGAGGACGGCATCTGGACCGTCGGCGACCTCCTGCCCGGCCAGGACCGGGAGGCGGCCGAGGCGGCCGCGCCGGGCACCGCGGGCAGCTTCCTGTCCCACCGCCTCGGAGCGCAGCTGACCCGCCGGGACGCACCGACCGAGGAGTGGATCGGCGAGGTGCGCGGACCGCGGGTGCAGCTCGCGCTCGGCTCCGAGGACGGTGAGGTCGCCGCGACCCGCATGTTCGGCTACGTCAGCGGCCGGCTGATGTGGCTGTGGGAGCACCGCCTGCCCGTCCCCGACGGCGCCCCCGGCGAGACCGCTCTGACCCCCTACCTGTCCTTGGAGATGCACCGTGTCTGATCCCGTCCGTGACGTCCGTCCCCTGCTGCGCGAGGGCGCGGTGCTGGGCGATGGCCCCGATGCGGCGGTCCCCTCCCACTACGGCGCCCCGCTGCGCGAGCAGCGGCATCTGCTCGACGGCACCGCCGTGGTCGACCTCGGGCAGTTCGAGCTGCTCGAGGTGCGTGGAGCGGACGCCCGCAGCTGGATGACCACCGTCACCACCCAGGACCTCGCCGGGACCCCCGTCGGCTCCTCCTCCTCGCTGGCCGTGCTGTCACCACAGGGCCGGGTCGAGCACATGGCCTCGGCCGTGGTGATCGACGAGGACGCCCTGCTGCTGGTGCTGGACGCCGGGGCCCGTGCCGGGATGCGCAGGTACCTGGAGATGATGCGCTTCGCGGCACGGGTGGAGCTCACCGACCGGGACGATCTGCGGATCCTCGGTGCTCTCTCCCCCGCCGCCGAGGTGCTGCCGCAGCTCGGGCTGCCGGCCCCCGTCGCCGTCTGGTCCGAGCCCTGGCCGCAGCTCGCCCCCGGCGGCGTGGCCTACGGTCCCGACCCCGAGGACCCGGTGGGCGCGGTGCTCACGATCCTCGACGCCGCTGCCCTGGCCCAGCTGCCCTGGCGCCGGGAGCACCTGGCCGGGACGAGCTCGTGGGAGGCGCTGCGGATCGCGGACCATCGGGCCCGCTCCGCCCGCGAGGTCGACGAGCGCAGCATCCCCCACGAGCTGGACCTGCTGCGCACCACCGTGCACACCACCAAGGGCTGCTATCGCGGGCAGGAGACGGTCGCCAAGGTCCTGAACCTCGGCCAGCCGCCCCGGCGTCTGGTCATGCTCCACCTCGACGGATCCCAGGACGTGCCGGTCGCTCCCGGGGGCGAGGTGCGCCTCGGCGACTCCGAGGGGAAGGTCGTCGGCACCGTCACCTCCGCCGCCCTGCACGCCGACCTGGGCCCGATCGCACTGGCCGTGGTGCGCCGCGCGGTGCCGGTGGACGCGGCGCTGTCGGTGCAGGTGCTGCTCGCGGATGCCGACGGTGAAGGCTCCTCCCTGTGGATCGACGCCTCCCAGGAGCCGATCGTGCTGCCCCGAGACCACGGCGCGCGGCCGGCCACCGCCAAGCTCTGACCCGCCTCCACGACGTCCTCACCGATCCTGCACGGCATTCCTTCGCAGTCTCCGCTGTGCGGTCACCGCCGACCTGGAAGAATGGCAGGCATGAGAGCTGAGGGCGACCAGGAGGAGTGGACCCGGCACCGTCGGGAAGCCATCGAGACCAAGGAGCGTGCTCTGCGCGCCGCCCGCGACGCCGAGCACGAGAAGGCCACCGCGATGATCCGCGAAGGTGTCGCCCGGTTCGAGCACGCCGGGATCGCGCCGGTCCCGCTGCGCGCGCGTCCGTACCGCGGGGGCGGCACCATCCGCACCTCCCTGACGGGCTGGTACCTCAAACAGGACCGCTCTCTCGCCGTGGACCGCGAGGGGCGCTACTACGTGCTGCGCGTCGACGGCGACATCCGGGCCCGACTGCGCGGGGCGACCCCCGCACCCGGCCTCGCCCCCCTGATCGTGGGGCGCGGCGCCCGGGACGGGGACACCTTCCTGCTCGAGGAGCTGCTGGAGAAACGCCTGCAGGACCCGGTGCCGGCATGAGCAGGAAACAGCCGCCGACGTCCCCGTCACCTCAGCCCCTGACACCGACGACGGCCATCCCGGTCACCGAGCGAGCCCGCGGCGCCGTGCGCGACTGGT
>JAKDUN010000379.1 GCA_030457675.1 Brachybacterium sp.
TGAACGGTCGCCTCAGCGGCGAGCCACCTCACATGTCCGATGAGAAATCACTTCTCGGATCACCTCCTTCCCTGTGTGCCTCCACCGTAGGGGCGGTGCGGGGAGAGGGCAACGGAATATCCACTACTCCCCCGATCGATTGCCGTTCGATAGCTGTCGGACGATGATCGATTCATGTTCTCTCGTCTGACCGTCGACGCCCTGCGCCTGCTCGGGATCACGCGGCGCGGCGAGGTGTTCTCGCCGACGTCGCTGCGCTGGGTGGACGGGATCATCGGCGCGTTCCTCGTCGCGTCGCTGATCTGCCTCGTCACGCTGATCTACCAGGACTTCACCGTCGGCGGCCCTCCTGCCTGGGCCCTGCTGCTGGTCCTCGGCGTGATCACCGGTGTGGCCATGGGTCTGCTGATGGGCGTGATGCGCTCCCTGCTGGTCCAGGCCACGACCCTGCGCCAGGAGATGGAGGCGGTGATCTGATGGCGATCGTCGTGCGGATCGATCTCGAGCTGGCTCGGCGGAAGCTCTCGGTGGGCGAGTTCGCGCAGCGGGTGGGGATCTCGCCGGCGAACGTCGCGGTGCTCAAGAACGGGCGCGCCGAGGCGGTGCGCTTCAGCACCCTCGAGGCGATGTGCGAGGTGCTCGAGTGCCAGCCCGGCGACCTGCTCGAATGGGTCCCGGATGCCGAGGACGGCTGACCCGGCCCCGTGCCAGGATGGAGGGCGGCCGTCACCCCGCGCTCGATGAGGAGTACCCGTGCAGACCGTCCTGACCGATTCCCTGGAGAAGGTGCTGGGCGATGACGCCCCGCGCCCGGCCGCCCCGATCGCCGGCGTCCACGCCTCCGGGTTCCTCGGCGAGGTGCTGTCGCTGCAGCTCGCCCTCCACCTCGCGCCGGAGGACCCCGCTGATCTGCACATCCATCTCACCGGGGACGTCGCCGAGGACGCCTGCGTCCATGCGGTGCGCCGGGTGCCGGTCTCCTCCCCCGCGCCCGAGGACCCCGACGAGCACTACCTGGTCACCACCCCGGGCGAGTACCCGGACCTGCTCGAACCGCTCCCCGACGGGATCGTGCGCGTGGAGCGCGGGATCTGGGAGGCCCTGTGGATCGACGTGGCCGAGGCCGCCCCCGGCGACCACACCCTCACGGTCGCGCTGTCCGACGCCGCCGGGAAGGTCCTCGCCGAGGAGGTCCTGCGGCTGCGTGTGCACCCCCACCGTCTGCCGCCGCTGACGATCACGAACACCCACTGGTTCCATGCCGACAGCCTCTCGACCTACTACGAGCTCGAGGTGTTCTCCGAGCGCCACTGGGAGCTGATCGAGGCCTTCCTCGCCTCTGCCCGGGAGATGGACGTGACCAGCGTGCTCACCCCGGTCTGGACGCCGCCGCTGGACACCGCCGAGGGGCACACCCGGCCGTTCGTCCAGCTCGTCGGCATCCGCGAGGAGGGCGGCGAGTACTCCTTCGACCTCTCCCGCCTGGACCGGTGGCTGCGCCTGTGCCGCGAGCTGGGCTTCACCGGCCTCGAGATCGCGCACCTGTTCACGCAGTGGGGCGCGCAGAACACCCCCGCGATCCAGGTGGAGACGGCCGACGGGCTCGAGCACCGCTTCGGCTGGCACGTCCCGGCGACCGACCCCGAGTACCGCCGACTGCTGGAGGCGCTGATCCCGGCTCTGCGCACCCACCTGGAGGCGCACTGGGGCGGCCAGGTGCTCTGGCACATCTCGGATGAGCCGCACGAGGCGCACCTGGAGTCCTATCGGGCTGCGAAGGCCCAGGTCGAGGACCTCCTCGCGGGTGCCGACGTGGTCGATGCCCTCAGCTCCCTCGCCTTCGCGGAGCAGGGCGTGGTGGACACCCCGATCGTCGCGACGAACCACGTCGGCCCGTTCCTCGAGGCCGGCCGGCGCCCGTGGGTCTACTACTGCGTCTCCCAGAACCGGGACGTCGCCAATCGCTTCATCGCCCTGCCCTCGGTGCGCAATCGGGTGCTGGGTCGGCAGCTGTTCGCGCACGACGCCCCCGGCTTCCTGCACTGGGGCTTCAACTTCTGGTGGTCGCAGTTCGCGCTGCGGCCGATCGATCCCTTCGAGGACACCTGCGCGGGCGGTCCCTTCTTCGGCGGCGACGCCTTCGTCGTCTACCCGGGGCCGGACGGCACCCCCTGGCTCTCCGTGCGCCACCGCGTGTTCGCCCAGGCCATGGCCGACCATCGGGCGCTGACCTGGCTCGCCGAGCTCACGGATCGGCCGAGCGCGACGGCGCTGATCGACGAGGGAGGCACGCTGACCTACTCGTCGTTCTCGTACGACGTCGAGGAGCACCTGCGCGCACGGGCCGCGGTCGACGGGAGGATCCTCGCCGCCCTGGAGGGCTGAGGCTCAGAGGTCCTCGGGCAGCTCCTGTTCGCCGTCCTCGGCCTCCATGCGGTCCTGCTCGCGGTTGCCCTGCTCGGCGGCGGTGACGTCGTCCCCGCCGCGGTCGACGTCCGCGTCGAAGCCGTAGCCGTCGGCGTTGCGCGAGTCCGGCCCCTCGGCCACGACCCGGTCGGTCTCGAGGGCGTCGTCGATGCTCACCTCGCCCGGCTCCTCGTCGGCACCGCGGGCGAACTCGTCCTCGCAGGTCGCGGCCATCCGGTCGAGCTCGGGGTCCTCGGCGGGGTTCTGGGGCTGTGTCATGGGCTCCTCCTCGGGGCTCAGCTGAGGGCGTCGATGATCGCGGCGTTGAAGGCGTCGAGGTCGTCGGGGGTGCGAGAGGTGATGAGGCGGAAGCCCGCCGAGTCGTCGACCATCACCTCCGCGTCGGTCCAGCGCCCACCCGCGTTGACCAGATCGGTGCGGATGGTGGGGACCGAGGTGAGCTCCCGGCCATCGGCCAGACCCG
>JAKDUN010000380.1 GCA_030457675.1 Brachybacterium sp.
CGGTCAGTCCTTGGCGATCGTCCACGTGCCGTCGGCATCCACCTGCAGCACCACGGTGCCATCGGGCAGCAGGGTGGTGCCGTCGTAGGAGCCGATGTCGTTGACGATCAGGTCGGGATGGCTCTCGCCCCAGGCCCAGATCGCGAAGTTGCTCTCGCCGGCGTGGGTGAGGGCGACGGGCGTGAGGCCGTCGGCGACGCCGTCGACGATGACGATGGAGTCTCCCGTGGCCTCGTAGGCCGAGTCGCCGTCCCACCGCGGTGCGCCCGCTCACCGACGCCTTCCACAGCCTCTACCAGGAGGCCGGGTTCGACCTCCAGCGCCTTGATGCGATCACGCCGGCCCGGGACGTGAGGGGGGGGACGACACCCTCGCGCAGATCGCCTGCGTTCTCGTGGCGACCATGCAGCGGGATATCCGCACCGACTGGACCGTGCGCGACGACGTGAAGGCCAAGATGTGCTCGTCCATCAAACGCCCGCTTCGCCAGTACAAGTACCCGCCGGATCAGCAGCGCCAGGCGATCGTGCGGGTCGTGGTTCAGATGAAAGCGCTCGCGCCGCGGTATGCCGAGCGGCTCGAAGCGGGCCGCGCTGGTGGCTGACCCCTTCGTCTGCCCCCTTCGTCTGCACGGACGATTCGGAGGACTCCCGTCGTCGTCCCTCTGCGGAGCCGGAACCAATTGTCCTGCGTTGGGGTCGGCCCGGTGAGCTCCCCGATCAGTGCTGGTTCCCGACTGCTGTGAAGACGTAGGCGAAGGCGGTCTTGGTGTAGGCGATCCCTCGACCTTGGTGACGGATCGTGTCGGGGTCTGCAGCTGATGCTCGTTTGGGGATGAGGTAGTGGTCGAGGTCTCCGGTGTTGAGGCGGTACCTGCCGTCGCGTTCGTGGACTGCTGCTACGAGCCGGAGGCTCGGATCGAGCGCAGCCAGGCTGGCGTCACCATGGCTGGTGTTGGCCAGGAACCACCCCTGGGGTGAGAGGTATTGCTGGCAGTGCTCCCAGACTGGTCCGGCGTACAGCGAGATGAGCAGGTCGAAGCTGGCTGGAGGTATCGGGAGCGGCGTGGTGTAGTCGGTGTGGAGGAACGAGATGTCGATACCTGCGCCAGGCAGGGTGCGCCCTTGGAGATCGGCCCTGACGAGCGCGTCGTCAGCGAAGTAGCGGGCGGCGCGACGATCAGTGTCGACGAAGGTAACCGTTGGGATGGCCGTCGAGGGCGACAGGTCGAGGTAGCTGCCCGGGTAGAGCGCCTTCGTCGGGCGCCGTACCCCGCTCAGGGTCGCGAACAGTTCTGAGCGGTCGCCGATGCTGCTGCGGTAGGAGGCCCACGATGGTGCTTTGCGTCGGCCGGGATCCTGGCGGGAGGCGTTCATACGACACGCTCGTCGGCGCCGGTCTGGACTGTCTTGAGCATGGGCATACCTTCCCGGACTGGCGTTTCAGCACCGACCCTCTTCAGAACCTGCTTGGATCTCGGATTGTGCTCGGGAGGCATGCCGTCTTCACGTCACTCCGTCGAGGGTAGTCCGCAGGTACCTTTGATTGCTCTTCGTCGCACCAACCTGTGCCCAGTTGAATAGTGGCCTCGCTGGGGTCCATCAGCAGCGGGCGTGAGGGCCGGTGATGGTGTACTCGGGGGCCACAGTGTCTCACCCCTGTCCCTCGGCAGCGGTGTCCTTCGTGGTGGGGGTGCTCGATCGCTCGAGAGTCTCCAACACGATCTCGACGACCTCGGCCTGTGTATCGACTTCGTGGAGCTCCGGATCCGGCCGACCGGGAATGCCGACGATCCAGCGCCCGGCGGAGCCCTCGACGGCTCGTGCCACGAGCAGCGCGCCGCCACCGGCGCGCTGGGTCTGCAGCAGCGGCCGTTCGGCGTCAAGGACGAAGGCGCCGTCGAGGTCGGGGCGGGCGTCCACGAGCGCACTCTGGATGCGGTCGAGCTCGAGCCAGTCGCCGAACGCCTCGGCCATGGAGGGGGTGAGATGCATGGGAGTCCTTTGCCAGCAGTGCCAGTCCCCGGCGGGCCGTCGTGGCCCGCCGGGAGAACGATGAACGTCGGCCACATGCAGGGCATGCGAGCCACGATCACAGAATGCGACAACTGTCTGACTTTCTAAGTCCTCCGGTGCGATAACCCCTCTTATCCGGCGATCGGATGGACCGTATCGGCGCTCACCCTTCCGCGGCGGCCTCGCCCATTGCGCTGATCTGGAAAGTGGCGCCCTCCGGGTCCGCGATCGTCGCGATCCGCCCGAAGGGAGAATCGATCGGGCCGTCCAGCACCGTCCCGCCGTGCTCCTCGATGCGCTCGATCGCGGCGGCGGAGGAGTCGACGGCGAGGTAGAAGCGCCAGCCCGTGGCCTCGGCGGGCATCACGCCGCTGGCATCGCACAGTCCCCAGCTCGCCGATTCGCCGGGGCCGTTGGTGGCGTAGCGGAAGGAGTCATCCTCCATCTTCTCGCCCATCGGCACCAGCTGGGCGTCGAACACGGCGGTGTAGAACGCGGAGGCGGCGTCGACCTCGTGGGTCATCAGCTCGAACCACACCGGGGAGCCGGGCGCCCCGGTGTGCTCGTAGCCCTCGAACCCCTTCGCCTGCCACATCCCGATGGTGGCGCCGGTGGGATCCTTGAGCATGACGTTCCGGCCGTCGGAGCCGATGTCCATGACGGGGGTGAGGGCGGTGGCGCCGTGCTCGAGCGCCGCCGCCAGGCGTGCGTCGGCGTCGTCCACCGTGAGGTAGACGTCCCAGCCCACCGGCAGCGCCGTGCCGTCGGGCGCCGTCATCCCGGCGACAGACATCGCGCCGCCCACCGGGGCGCCGTCGGCATTGGAGATGATCGCGTAGTGGCCGAACTCCTCGCCGAGATCGCGGAAGG
>JAKDUN010000034.1 GCA_030457675.1 Brachybacterium sp.
GCGGCGGGGAGACCAGGTCCTGGGTGCCGGTGATCACCAGGGTCGGGGCGGTGATCGCCGGGGCCAGCTCGTGGAGGTCCAGCTGCTCGCCCCGGAACGGCGGCACGGCCCGGGCCTGCTCGGCCTCGTGCAGCAGCGGATCCAGCGGGCCGCCGTCGGCATGGTGCCCCGCGCCCAGCTCGGTGTGCGCGATGCGTGCGGTCAGATCCTGCTCGACGACATAGGGCGTGGACTGCAGCCACACCTGGTTCAGCACCTGACGCACGCTGGTCCAGGTCAGACTCCCGCGGCCCACGGCCAGCAGATCGACCAGCTCCCGCACCGCCTGCGGGCCGCCGTGCTCGTGGACGGCCAGCACCACGGGCCCGGCTCGCTGCGCGTCGATCGTGCCCTCCTGCGCCAGCCGGCGCAGGGTGCGGGCGGTGGTGGCGGTCGCCGGCTCGGTCCCGTCCCAGTACCTCTCCCGCAGGGCCTGCTGGCCGATGGCTTCGTCCCCGGCACTGGTCTGCGGGGAGTCGAGCACCAGGGAGTGCACCCGCTGCGGGTGGAGGATCGCGAGCATCTGGGCGAGGTAGGCGCCGTACCCGCTGCCCACCACCGCCACCTGCTCGACGCGCGCATGGTCGAGCACGGCGAGCAGATCCCCGATCACCTCGCGCAGCGTCATCACGTGCGCCGGCAGGTCCCTGCCGGTCGAGTCGAGCCGCGACAGTCCCACCCCGCGATGCTCCATCATCAGCACGTCCAGTCCGCGCCCGGCGAGGCTGCGGCGCAGCACGTCGTAGGGCAGCACCGAGGCGCGGGAGGGTCCATCGGGCAGGATCAGCACCGGCACCTGGGGCGGGGCGATCCCCGACGGCGGTCGCACCGGCGAGTGCCGGCCGGCTGGCGGGCGCGGCGACGCGGAGCGCGGCCGACGCGGCACGGTGCGGGCGTAGCGCAAGGGGAACAGTCGCGGATCCTCGGCCGAGAACTCGCGGTAGACGGTCATCAGGTCATTGCGCAGCTGGAGCAGGTCGTCCTGCGCCGCCCGATCGAAGAACTCGGACGTCAGCGACCAGGCGGTGGTCGGTGGTACCGCTGCGGACCTCACTCGCCGGTCCGACCGTCCAGCAGCTGAACCAGGATGTCGAGCTGACCGGCTGCGGCGGCGGTCATGACTCCGCTCCGATCGTGGCCCACAGGAAGGTGTACAGCAGGGCGTTCATCCTGGCCGCCTGCTCGTTGGTGGCCGCACCGCCGTGCCCGCCCTCGATGTTCTCCCAGTAGCGCACGTCGGCCCCGAGCGACTCCAGCGCGGCAGTGAACTTCCGGGCATGGCCGGGGTGGACGCGGTCATCGCGGGTGGAGGTCAGCACGAAGGTGGACGGGTACTCCTCCCCCCGGTCCTCCTCGAGCAGGTGGTACGGGCTGAAGGTGCGCACGTACTCCCAGTCCTCGGTGTCCGGGTCCCCGTACTCGGCCATCCAGGACGCTCCGGCGAGGAGGTGGCTGTAGCGCTTCATGTCCAGCAGCGGCACCTGGATGATCACCGCACCGAACAGCTCGGGGTACTGGGTGAGCATGTTCCCGGTGAGCAGGCCGCCGTTGGAGCCGCCGCGCACGGCGAGGTGATCGCGGTCGGTGACCCCGCGCTCCAGCAGGTCCTTCGCCACCGAGGAGAAGTCCTCGTAGGCGCGGTGACGGTTCTCCTTGAGCGCGGCCTGGTGCCAGCGCGGGCCGTACTCGCCGCCGCCGCGGATGTTGGCCAGCACGTAGGTGCCGCCCCGCTCGAGCCAGGCCTTGCCGATGCCGCCGAGGTACGACGGGGTCAGCGAGATCTCGAAACCGCCGTAGCCGAACAGCAGCGTGGGCCGCGGAGCGTCGGTGCCGGCCGCACCGCTCTCGGAGCCGGAGGCATCGAGCCGGGAGATCTCGAAGTAGGGGATGCGGGTGCCGTCGTCACTGGTCGCGAAGTGCTGGCTGACGTCGAGACCTTCGGCGTCGAAGCGCTCCGGGGCGGACTTGACCAGCACGAGCTCCCCGGCTTCACCGTGGTTCGCGACCTCGGAGAGATCGCCCAGCAGCAGCCGGGTCGGTTCGATGAAGTCCGTGACGGTCACCCACACCTCGTCGCTGAGGTCGGCGTCGACCGCGGCGACCCCGATGGCCCCGCGCAGCTCGGGGTACAGGTCCTGCTGCACCCAGTTCCCGTGCTCGTCGCGGGTGTGGACCTCGAGGCGGTGGACCACGTCCTCGAGGATGGACAGCACCACGGTGGTGCGGGTGATCGTCATGTCGGCCAGCGAGGTGGTCTCGGTGGGCTCGAACAGCATGTGCAGCTCGGGCTCACCCTCCTGGAAGCGGGCGAAATCACCGACCACCAGCGAACCTGCCGGATAGATCGACTCCCCGACCTCCCAGTCGCTGCGCGGGGAGAAGATGCCCAGGTCCCGGTGGGCGGTGGCCTCGAGGTCGGCGGGGACATCGACCTGCTGCAGCACGGGCGGCTGCTGCGAGCGGTCCACCACGTGCACGGTCATGTCGTAGAAGGCATGCGCCTCGATCACCCAGTCCCGCTCCCAGCCGGGGGTGGAGTCGTGAGCGGCGAAGACGGCCATGTCCGACTCGGCCACCTCGTGGACCAGCTCGGCGTCCGCCAGCGGCGTGCCGCGCCGCCAGATCCGGGCCTGCCGGGCGTAGCCGGAGCTGGTCATCGTGCTCTCCCCGAAATCGGTCGCGACCCAGACGGTGTCGACGTCGATCCAGCTCAGGGAGCCCTTGGCCTCGGGGCGCTCGAAGCCGCCCTCGGCGGCCGGCACGAACTCGCGGGTCTCGAGGTCGAACTCGCGGGTCACATCGGCGTCCGCCCCGCCGTGGGAGAGGTCGATCAGCGCGTGACGATAGGGCGCCGCCGCCTCGCCCGCCGCGGCCTGTGCCGGGCGCAGCAGGCGGGCTCCGTGCCAGACCCAGTCCTCGCCCTCGGCCTCGTTCAGCGCATCCACATCCAGCAGCACGTCCCAGTCGGGATCGTCGCTGCGGTAGGAGTCCAGGGTGGTGCGGCGCCACAGCCCGCGCTCGTGCTCCGCATCGGTCCAGAAGTTGTACAGGAAGTCCCCGCGCTTGGTGACGCCGGGGATGCGGTCCTTCGCATCGAGGATCTCCAGGATCTGGTCCTGCAGCGTCTCGGCCAGGGGCGTTCCTGAGGGGTCCTGCGGATCGGCGATCGCGTCGAGCTCGGACTCGGCCCCGGCATTGCGCTGACGCACCCAGGCCAGGGCGTCCTCGCCGGTGACCTCCTCGAGCCACTGATGAGGATCGGTGCTGCCATCGGCGGCGGGCAGCTGCGGGCCGGTCTGCTCGGCGGGGCCGGTCTGCTCAGCGGGCTCTGTCATCGGTTCTCCTGCTCGAAGGCGGTGAAGTCGGTCAGGGTGCGCTTCCAGGCGGTCTTCCAGACCTCCCGGCCCTCGGCGGTCTCGATGCCCTTGTGCTCGAGCCCCAGGGTGCAGCGTCCCTCGTCCTTGGCGGTGATGTTCACCGAGAGCCGCGTCCCGTCATCCACCGCAGCGCGCCAGTAGCGCCACGTCGCGGTGTCGGTGAGGGAGGGCTCGGCGAGTCCGAGCTCCTCGCGGCGCTGCGGTGTCATGAACGCGTCCCAGCGGTCCCGCACGGAGTCCGGGTCCCCGGGCACGGTGCGCGAGGCGGAGGCGGCGAAGTCCCCCTCGCAGCTCTGGCCCACCACGCGACGCCCGATGATCTGCTCGTAGGCCACGGTCACGCCCTGTGCCCACCACTCGCTGATCTCCCCTCTCCGGGGCAGCATCCGGGCGATCGCGGCATGGTCGAGCTCGCGACCGCCGGCCTCGTCGAGCCACCGGGTCCACTCGTCCAGCGGCACCCCGGTGCCGGCCTGGATCCGGGCGGCATGGGGGTGCTCCTGCGGAGGGATGCTCATGGGGCCACCCTACGGTGGCGCGGGCGGATCGGATGCCCGTGCGGTCACTTCGCCGGACCCTGCGCCCGCGTGGAAGACTTGCGGTATGAGACGTCGTCACCTGCTGGCCCTCGCCCCGGTCGCGGCGCTCGCCGCCTGCACCTCCGAGGAGCCGACAGCGCCGGACGGCGGCGGGAGCGATGGTGGGGGCGAGCACCCCGGACAGGCGGGCACGAGCACGCCGGAGCTGTCCACCGATCCGACCACCGCGGCCACGACCGCCCCGCCGAGCGCGGCCGAGCTGCTGGCCGAGGAGCTCTCCCCGCGCGAGCTCGCCGGCCAGCTGGTGCTGGTGGGGATCCCGGCGGGCAGCGAGATCCCCTCGCCGGTGCTGAGCGAGCATCATGCCGGCGGGATCTTCCTGCTGGAGGTCTGGGAGCGCGCCGACGCCGTCGAGGCCACGATCGCCACCGCCCGCGAGCACTCCCGCTCCGACTTGCCCCCGCTGATCGCCGTGGACCAGGAGGGCGGGCAGGTGAGGATGCTGCGCGGGGAGGCAGCCCGCCGCACCCCCTCGGCCGAGGAGCTCGGCGCCCAGGGACCCGAGGCCGTCACGGCGGCGTACACGAGCATCGGTGAGGACCTCGCCGCGCGCGGGATCCAGGTGG
Source organism: Brachybacterium sp. (assembly GCA_030457675.1). Classification (GTDB taxonomy): domain Bacteria; phylum Actinomycetota; class Actinomycetes; order Actinomycetales; family Dermabacteraceae; genus Brachybacterium. Next base: position 4,582 of record JAKDUN010000034.1, read on the forward strand.
CCCTCGCCCCGGTCGCCGATGTGGTCGATCCCGATCTCGGCGACGCCAACGGACCCGTCGGGGCACTGGACCGCGGGTTCGGCACCGACCCCGAGGCGGTCGGCGAGTGCGTGGTCGCGGCGACGGAGGCCCTCGCCGCGCAGGGCGTGGGTGCGACCCTCAAGCACTTCCCGGGTCTGGGCCGGGTCCAGGAGAACACCGACTTCTCCGCCGAGGGCATCGAGGATCCGGTCACCGATGTCGGGGACCCGTTCCTGCAGTCCTTCCGGGCCGGGATCGAGGCGGGGGCAGGCCTGGTGATGATGTCCTCGGCGATCTACCCCCGCGTGGAGCCGGAGGTGCCCGCGATGTTCTCCGCCGCGGCGATCGAGGACCTCCTGCGCGGTGAGCTCGGCTTCTCCGGCCTCGTGGTCTCCGACGACGTCGGGGCGGCGAAGGCGGTCGCCTCCGTGCCGGTGCCCGAGCGGGCCACGCGGCTGCTCGCCGCTGGCGGTGACGTGGTGCTGACCGCCGACGCCTCGCTCACCGGCGAGCTGGTCGATGCGATCGAGGCCTGGGCCGCCCAGGGCGAGGAGCAGGCGCAGCGGGTGCGGGAATCCGCCGGTCGCATGCTCGCCCTCAAGGAGGAGCTGGGACTGCTGGAGCCGTAGCGCCCGGCCCTCCCGCGAACTCAGGTGTCCAGCGTGATCAGGTGGTTCAGCGGGCCGTAGCCGCCGCCGCGGCGCGAGAGCGTCCAGTCCTGGGCGTTCTCGGTGGCGCTGGCGACGAACTCGCGGGCGCTGGCGACGATGGTGACCAGGTCGTCGTCGGCCCCGTCCTCGCCGATCTCTCCCAGCTGACCCGCCCGGTCGAAGCCGGCGATACGGGCGAGCTGCGCCGCGATCGCGGCCGACAGGGTCGAACCGGCCCCCCGGACCCGGCGATCCGGCTCCCGACGGGCGCGCAGCAGGTCGGTGCCGCCGTCGTGGACCAGCACGTCGACCACGTCCTCGCCCGGCAGGCGGCCGCCGGTGATCAGCACGGAGCCCGGCCCCTTCGCCTGCAGGGCGAGCGCCTGCTCCCGGATCTCTTCGATCGAGGTGGCCAGCGGCTGCCCCAGCAGCTGCGCCGCCTCCGCCATGTTCGGGGTGAGCACGTCCACCAGGGGCAGCAGAAGTCGACCCAGGGCGCTCGCGCCCTCAGCGGAGATCAGCGGCGTGCCGTGGGCGCTGACCATCACGGGATCCAGCACGATCCGCCCCAGCCGGGTCCGGTGCGCCCGCACCGCGGCGGCGACCGCCTCCACCACCGCGGCGCTGCCGAGCGCCCCGATCTTGGTGGCATCGAGCCGGAGATCCTCGGCCACCGCGTCGATCTGCCCGCGCACGACGTCCGCCGGCAGCGGGTGCGTGCCGTGGACCTGGTGGGCGGTCACGGTGGTGACCATGCTGACCGCACTGGCCCCGTAGGCGCCCAGGGCGGTGAACGTCTTGAGGTCCGCCTGGAGGCCGGCGGCCCCGTCGGACTCCGAGGCGGCGATCGTCAGGACGAGGGGCGGGCGCATGCAGTCTCCATCTCTCGGGGTCCCGGACTCCGACGGCGGCGCGGAGCCGGGCAGGGCGCGGCGGGGGCCTGCTCCGTCAGCGGAGAGTACCAACCGCGCCTGGCTCTTCCCTCCCGGTCCACGATTCCCTCGTGGTCCAGGTTCTCTCCTGGTCCCCGCTCCCTGCGGTCCCCGCTCCCTGCGGTCCCCGAACTATCCTGAGCGCTGACGCAGACACCGGACATGCGAGAATCGCCCGGGGCGCAGGCACGGGCGGTCTCACACGGGCGGTCTCAGCAGACGGGGCCGCGGGGACGGGGAGGTGAGGATGAGCCAGGAACCTGGTGGTGAGCAGCGGCCGACAGGATCGGGCCTGCCCGATTTCTCCACGTCGTCCTCCCAGGGGCTGCCCAGCTTCGACTCGGACCACGGCCCGGCCACCCTCGGTGCGCCGAGCGATCGCGCGCTGCATCGCTCCCGCACCACCATGCTGGCCGTCATCGGCGGCGCGGCGGTGCTGCTGATCGTGATCGCGCTGGTGCTGTCCCAGACCGTCTTCCGTTCGGCGCTGGATGATCCCGGTCCCACGGCGTATCCGACCGGTGAGCGCTCGGGCGAGGGCCAGTCCGAGTACGTGCCCGACCCGCAGGAGCCGGAGATCGCTCCTCCCCCGCCGATCTTCACCCAGGCGCCGACCACGGAGTGCTCCGTGCCGGAGCGCACCGATGCCCCGCCCGCCTCCGATCCCGGGAAGGTCCGCGGCGGAGATCTCGAGTACACCCTGCCGGAGGGCTGGGGCTCGGGCTGGTACGCGGACTCGCTGCCCTACCTCACGGAGATCGGTGCGGACGCCCGCAACGTCGAGGGCAACTGGTTCAGCGTGGTGAACCTGGGCCGCGTCGACTTCCCGGAGGACGAGGGCGGCTATCCGGGGCGCGAGAACGCCGCCGTCGCGATCTTCCAGTGCTACGCCACCACCACGGGCGTGGTCTCCCATTTCGGTGAGCACCCGGAGGTGACCGACTACCGCTCCGAGGCCCTCACCGTGGACGGCGAGGCGGCGTGGATCGTCCAGGCCACCTACCACTTCGAGGATCCCGAGAAGCTGGAGACCTCGAGCGCCTCGATCGTCACCTCGATCGTGGTCGACACGCCGGACGGGCCCAGCGCCCTGGCCAGCGACGTCGCCGCCGATCAGCCCGAGCACGTCCAGAACCTCGACGACATCATCGCGAGCCTCGACGTCATCGAGTGACCCGCAGACCGGGCTCCCGGTCGAGAACGAGACACCCCGCCGAAGGAGTCCCCGTGCACACCGGACCGCAGTTCCCCACGACCCAGCAGCAGGCGCCCGGTCCCGGTGGCCGCGGCACCGCGCTGCTCGTCGGCGGGATCGCCTTCGCCGTCGTGTTCCTGCTCGTCGTCGGCGGCACCGTCGTCTATCTGGTGCTCCGCCCCGGGGGTGACGGGCCCGACGGCCCGCCCGTCTCGGACTCCTCGACCGTGACGGACCCGGGGTCCAGCGGCGCCACGGAGTCGGACTCCCCCACCCCGACCGACGTCGAGGCGGAGCGCTGCTGGGTCCCGGAGCAGGAGCGGACCTCCCAGAATCCCTCGGGGAAGCTGCGCGGCGGCGGCCTGCAGTTCATCCCGCCGGCCCTCTACGAGCAGCGGGGCACTCCGCACGGGATCGCCTACACGACAGATCTCGTGGGCGCCCAGGCCCTCGTGGAGGCGTCCTGGTACTCGACCACCTTCGTGGGGGCGGTGCAGTGGCAGCCCGGCATCGAGTACCCCGGGGCCGAGGTCGCCTCGCAGACCATCGTGGACTGCTTCTTCTACGCGAACATCTGGGGCGAGGCCCAGGGCCGCACGCTGGACGACGAGATCACCACGCCGGTCACGATCGCCGGGATCCCCGGATACCGGACCACGGCCACCGTGAACTTCGCCTCCGACCCCCTGGAGAGGACGGACGCGACCGAGCTGGACATCGTGGTGCTGGAGACGGACGAGGGACCCAGCGTCTTCGGGACCGAGACGGCCGTCGGCGTCACCGAGCACGAGCAGGCGGCCGATGCGGCCTACGAGACCCTCACCGGGGTCTCCTGAGCACTCCTCAGACCACGGCGGAGGCCAGTCGGCAGAGGTTGTCGAGCACCTGCATCCCACGGGGCCGCTGGGTCCACTCCTCGAGGGTGAGCTCACGGCTGCGGGACCGGTAGGTCCCCTCCACCGCCCGCATCTTCTCCATCGCATCGGTGCCCCCGATCATCAGCGAGCACTCCATCTGCAGCAGGAACGAGCGGATGTCCATGTTCGAGGAACCGATCACCGTGACGGAGTCATCGATGCTCACGTGCTTGGCATGGAGGATCGTGGGCGCGCGGTACAGCCAGATCTTCACCCCGGCCTCCAGCAGCACCGAGTAGTAGGAGCGCTGGGCGTGGAAGACCAGGAACTGGTCACCGATCTCGGAGACGAACAGCTCGACCTCCACCCCGCGTCGCGCGGCGGTGATCAGGGCCGCGAGCATCGATTCGTCGGGCACGAAATAGGGGGAGACGGCCACGATGCGGCGGGTGGCGGAGTAGAACAGCTGGTTGAACAGGGCCAGGTTGTTCTCCGCGACGAAGCCGGGGCCGCTGGGCACCAGCTGGCACTCGTAGCTGCCCGAGGTGTCCGGGGAGGGCCGCACCACCGTCGTCTCCTCCAGCATCTGCTCGGACTCGTAGTACCAGTCGGAGGCGAACAGCAGGTTCAGCTCGGAGACGATCGGGCCGCGGAAGCGCGCCATCGTCTCCTGCCAGTGGAGGCCCCGGCGGATGTTCCCGGGCTTGTTGTAGTGGGAGGCGATCATGTTCTGGCTGCCCATCCAGGCGATCTCGCCGTCGACGATCACCATCTTGCGGTGGTTGCGCAGATCGGGGCGCTGGAAGGCCCCGTCGCGGATCGGCTTGATCGGGTTCATCGGGAAGTGCTCGATGCCGTGGGCGTCCAGTGCGCGGCGCATCGCCCGGTACTGCGTGCCATGGCTGAGCGCGCCCCAGTGGTCGTAGAGGACCCGCACGGAGACGCCGGCGTCCGCGCGCTCCGCGAGCGCCGCGAAGAAGTCCTCGGTGCTCTTGTCCAGTCCCATGATGTAGAAGAGCACGTGGACGTGCTCGCGCGCCGAGCGGACGTCGGCAGCCATCGCCGCGATCGAGCTCTCGTAGTCGATGTCGAGGTCGGCAGAATTGTTGCCGGTCAGCGGGAAGGCACCCAGCTCACGGTTCAGACGCACCGCGGACTGCATCCAGCTGGGCACGTCCGCGTCCAGTTCGCTGTCGGGGATGTTCTGCGCCCTCACCCGCATCAAACGGTTGATGGCCTGCTGCTTCTCGCGCCGTGCGCGGGGCAGCTGGGCCTTGCCCAGCACCAGGTACAGCGGGAAGCCGACCACGGGGATCACCATGATGGCCAGCAGCCAGGCGATCGCCGAGCCGGGCCGACGGTTCCGCGGCACGATGATCAGGCTCACCAGGCGCAGCACGATGTCGACGCTCCAGTAGACGTACGGGAGCACGAGCAGTCCGTGGTCCATCAGCCACTGCCAGGCCTCGCTCATCGATGATCCTCTCGCGGGGAAGCACAACGGCGGGCCCCCGAGGAGACCCGCCGTTCAGCATACGGGCGCGGAGAGCGCCCCGACTGCGCCCTGCGCAGTCTCCGTCCTGGTCAGTCGCCGCCGCGCAGGATCGCGAGGATCCGCAGGATCTCGATGTACATCCACACCATGGTGACGGCGAGCCCGAAGGCGACGCGCCAGGCGTACTTGCGCGGCACCCCGGCCTCGGCGGCGTGCTGGACGTCCTCGAAGTCCATCACCAGCGAGTAGGAGGCCATCACCACGGCGAGACCACCGATGGCCAGACCCAGCACCCCGTCACGCAGGTTCGTGCCGGTCATCAGCATCATCCCGATGTTGACCAGGCCGAACAGCATGTAGGCGATCATCGCGACGAAGAAGATCTTGTTCAGGCGCGGCGAGGTGCGCAGCACTCCCATACGGAACATCACCAGCACGGTGCCGGCCACCGCGAGGGTGCCCACCACGGCCTGCAGCGCGATCCCCGGGAACTGATTCTCCAAGATCCCGCTGATACCGCCGAGGAACAGGCCCTCGAAGACGGAGTACGCGATCACAGCCACTGGTGAGGGCTGCTTCTTGAAGATGTTGACCAGGGCGGCGACCAGGCCGCCGATCACGCCGACCACCGTGGCGACCCCGGCGATGGCCAGGCCCGCCTGGGCGCCGGCCTCGCCTGCCACCAGCTCCAGCGCGTAGGGGAGGATGGCGACCGCGAAGCCGACCACGACGATGATGCCGAGGGTCGCGGTGATGGCATTGAGCGCATCGCGCATCGTCATCCGGCCGGTGTCATGCCCCGACGCGGAGGGGCGGGCGTAGATCGCTTCGAGCGAGTCGCCCTGCTGCGCTCCCTGGCCGCCGAATCCGGAGGACCACTGGGTGTCCTGAGCAGGGGCGTTCCGGGCGCTCTGACCGAACTGGGGTGCGCTGTGGTTCGCGCCGCCCTGCACGGACTGATCGCGGCCGAACACGATGTTGTGGCGTGCCATGTGGCTCCTCACGTGGGATCGGGGGTCCATGGCGGACGCCGTGGGACGACCGTGGACCGACCCGCTCATCGTACCGTCGGTTCCCGAGACCCCGCTGGGTGCGCGCTCCGCTCTGGGCGAAGCGTGCGGCGCGTGCTGCTCAGCGTGCGGCGGCGAGGGCCTGGTCGAGATCGTCGAGGAGATCCCCGATGTCCTCGATGCCGACGCTCAGGCGCAGCAGCTCCGCGGAGATCCCTGCGGCCTGCCGTGCCTGGTCGGTCATGGCCTCGTGCGTCATCGTGGCGGGACGGCAGATCAGGGTCTCGACCCCGCCGAGGCTCACCGCGAAGGCGGGATAGCGCAGCGCCTCGAGGAAGGCGATGCGGTCCAGGTCGGCGGCCAGCTCGAAGGACAGCACCGCGCCCGCGCCGGTGGCCTGAGAGGCGTGGATGCGGGCCTCCTCCTCGCTGTGGGAGCCGGGGAACCAGACCTGGGCGATGTCGTCCCGACCGCGCAGGTGCGCCACGATCGCCTCCGCGTTGTCCTGCTGCCGCTGAAGGCGCAGCGGGAGGGTCTTGATCGACTGGATGAGCCGGAAGCAGTCCTGCGGGGCGAGCACCCCTCCCTGCGCCTTCTGGGCGAGCGCGAACGCCTCGGCGAGCGCATCGTCGTGCGTGGTGATGACTCCGGCCAGCAGGTCCGAGTGCCCGGCGAGGTACTTGGTGGCGGACTGCACGACCACATCGGCGCCCAGCTCGAGGGGCCGCTGCAGCACCGGCGACATGAAGGTGTTGTCCACGATCACCAGCGCCTCGTGGCGGTGCGCGAGCTCGATGATGCGCCGCAGATCGGTGATCCGCAGGGTGGGGTTGGCGGGGGTCTCGACGAAGACCGCCCGGGTCGCGGGGGTGAAGTCCGCATCGGTGAGCGCGCCGAGATCGTCGACGAAGCGTCCGGTGACCCCGCGGCCGGGCAGCACCAGGTCCACGAAGCGATAGGTGCCCCCGTAGACGCTCGCGGGCAGCAGCACCTCGTCACCGACGACCAGGGTCGACAGGGCCGCGGCGGTCGCGGCCATCCCCGAGGCGAAGGCGAAGCCGTGCCCGGCCCCGTCGAGGGCGGCCAGCACGGTCTCCAGCTGGGTCCGGGTGGGGTTGGCGCCGCGCTGGTAGGCGAAGGCGCCCTCCTCGTCGGCGCGGTCGAGCTCGAAGGTCGAGGCGAGGTGCACCGGCGGGACCACGGCTCCGTGCTCGAAGTCCTTCAGGGTATGCACTGCGGCGGTCTGGATGTGCATGGCGGTTCCTCGCTCCTCGGGTCAGTCATTCCCTGTCACAGTAGGACTCCGCATGGGCGCACCGAGGGCCACCGTGACCGTTTGTGACAGCGCAGTGCATGACAGCGCAGTGCATGACAGCGCGATGCTCAGGCGCCGGCCATCGCCGGGATCGTGCCGGTGGTGGTCCGAGCGGGCTCGCTCTCCTCGCACGGCTCCTCCCCCTGCTCCTCCTGCTCCTGCTCCTGCTGAGCGGCGATGATCGGGATCGAGCCCGTGTAGGTGCCCTCGTGCTCGCGCAGCACGGCCAGGGTGCGACGGGAGCGCAGCTGGAGCGCCACCAGGGTCGCGCCGACCATGACGAAGCCGGTGCTCGCCAGGACGATCGCGACCACCATCGGGGCCCGGAAGCCGAGGCCACCGGCGATCACCGCACCGCCGAGGGCGGCGCCGAGCGCGTTGGCGACGTTGAAGGCGGCGTGGTTCAAGGAGGCGCCGAGCACCTCGGAACGGTGCGCGACCCGGATCAGCCAGGTCTGCAGCGCCGGGCCCAGTGCGGAGCTGGCGACGTTGATGGCGAAGAAGCCGATCAGCAGGCCGGGCAGCGAGCCCGGGGCGGCCAGGAACAGCCCGACCAGCGCGGCGATGTAGACCGGGAAGCCCAGCAGCAGGGTGCCGCGCAGGGAGCGGTCGGTGGTGATCCCGCCGAGGATGTTGCCGAGCGTCATGCCCAGTCCGGCGGCGGCGAGCACCCACGGCACCACGGACGCCGAGGCGCCGGAGACCTGGGTGGTGATGTCGGCGACATAGCTGAACACGGCGAAGCCGCCGGCGAATCCCACTGCCGCCAGGGCCATGACGATCCAGAGCTGCACCCGGCGCAGGGCCAGCAGCTCGTCGACCGCGCGGCGTCCCGGGACGGCGGGCTGCGGCGGCAGGGTCCACCGCAGGGCGAGCACGGTGGCCAGGAAGATCGCGGCGATCACCAGGTACACGGTGCGCCAGCCGGCCACCTGACCGAGGGCGGTCATCAGCGGCACCCCGATGAGGTTCGCGACGGTCAGCCCGGACAGGGCCACGGCGACGCCCTTGCCCTGGCTGCCCGGGCCCATCAGGGACGCTGCCAGCAGCGAGGCGACCCCGAAGTAGGCGCCGTGCGGCACCCCGGCCAGGAAGCGGGCGGCCATGGTGAGCTCGAAGGTGGGCATCAGCGCGGACAGCACGGTCCCGGCCGCCAGCGCGACCGCCAGCGCGGTGATCATCGAGGTCCGGCTCCAGCGCACCGACAGCAGCGCGAGCACCGGGGCGCCGACGACCACGCCGAGGGCGTAGGCGGTGATCAGACCGCCGGCGCGGGCGATGCCGGCCTCGGGGTCGGCGGACATCTGACCGCTCAGCAGCCCATCCGCGATCCCGGGCAGCAGGCCCATGGTGGCGAACTCGGAGGCGCCGATGCCCACCCCGCCGAGGGCGAGGGCGAGCAGGGCGAGGGTGCGACGGCGAGCGGGGAGCTCGTGCGGGGCGAGGGCAGAGGTCTGCTCAGGGTTCGAGCTCGCCTCGGGGGGCGGGGCCGAACGGGAAGCGGAGGTGAGCGTCATGGGTGGTCCTCGACGATCGGAGGTGCAGAGTCAGGAGGGCGTCGTCGACCGAGGGACCACGATAAGCCAACGCTGTTGCGTTACGTCAAGGGGGTGTGACGTCGGATCCACGTCACACGGGATCCGCGCCCCGATGTCCGGGGCCGATGGGCGTCCTGGCGACCCGGCGCCGTGCGAGGATGAGCGCCGTGAGACCGACCGGACCGCTGGACCGCGTGGCAGGCGCCCATGACGCCGCCGTGCTCGCCGTCGCACGGCGCGGCGAACCTGTCGCGCGCGCCGGGCTGGCCGATGCCCTGCAGGTCACGCCGCAGGCGATCTCGAAGATCCTCACCCGGCTGATCGACCGCGGGATGATCGCCGAGAGCGGCTCCTTCTCCTCCGGTCCGGGCAAGCCCACCACGCTGTATCGGATCGTCCCCGAGTCCCGTCGCGCGATCGGTCTGCATCTGACCAGCTCCCTGCTGCACGGGGTGGTGGCGGACCTCACCGGGCAGGTGCTGGAACGCCGCAGCGTCGAGATCGACCCGCGCCAGCCGGTGCCCGCCCTGATCGCGGACCTCGCCGGCACGGCACGGGAGCTCGCCCGCCACGGCGGCGGGGAGATGCTGGGCGTGGGCGTCGGGATGCCGGGACCGGTCGATCCCGTCGAGGGCATCTACCGCGGCTCGGCCTCCTCGGCCGACGACTGGCGGGGGGCGCCGATCCGCGACCTGCTGCTCGAGGAGCTCGCGCTGCCGGTCCACCTCGACCATGACTCACGAGCGGCGCTGGTCGGCGAGAGCTGGTCCCAGCCGGGGCTCCTGGACAATGCCGCCCTGGTGCTCGCCGAGGAGGGCCTGGGGGCGAGCCTGCGCCTGGACGGCGTGATGGTCCGCGGCGCCCACTCACAGGCCGGGGAGGTCGGGCACACGGTGGTGCAGATGGACGGCCTGCCGTGCCCCTGCGGGCGGCGCGGCTGCGCCCAGGTGGAATACCTCGCCGCTCTCGCCGCCGAGGACCAGGAGCAGGCGGCCCGGGTGCTCGCGACCGTGGTGCTGGACCTGGTGCGGCTGGTCGACGTGGACCGGGTGGTGCTCGGCGGGCGGTCCGTCTATGCGCACCACCAGGTGACGATGGAGGCGGTCCGCCGCGCGCTGGACGAAGGATTGCGCGCGGAGGCGCGGGTCCACGTCGAGGTGCTGCTGTCCACTCGGGGCATCGACCTGATCGCGGCCGGCGCCGCCTGCCAGGTGCTCGAGCACGAGTACGGGCTGCCGAGCGCACTGGTGGGCCCCGAGTCGGAGTGAGCGCTCAGGCGGGACGGGCACCGAAGATCGCCGAGCCGACCCGGACGATGGTCGCGCCCTCCTCGACCGCGATCTCGAGGTCGCCGCTCATGCCCATCGACAGCTCTGTGAGCTCCTCGGCGCCGAGCTGCTCGCACACAGCGTCCCGCAGCTCCCGCAACCGGTGCAGGGAGGAGCGGACCGCAGCGGCATCGCTGGTGTTCGCGCCGATGGTCATCAGGCCGACGGGCCGCAGCGCACCGCTTCCTCGCAGACGCTCGACCATCGGCGCGATCGCCTCCACGGTGGGGGTGAACCCGCCCTTGGAATCCTCGCCGGAGGTGTTGACCTGCACCAGCACGTCCCGCTGCAGCCCCGCCGTCTCGGTGCGGCGCTCGAGCGCGTCGGCGATCCCCCCGCGGTCCACGCTGTGGATCGTCTCGGCGAAAGCCACCACGTCACGAGCCTTGTTGGTCTGCAGGCGGCCGATGAAGTGGCGGGGCACGCCGTTGTCCGCCAGCAGCGGGTCGGAGTGCTTGGCGATCTCCTGGGCCCGGTTCTCCCCCACCGCGACCGGTCGCTCCCGCTCGCGCAGCAGCTCGACCGCGAAGGCGATCTCCACCGGGGTGCGGGTCTTGGTGGCCAGCAGCACGGTGATGTCACGGCTGTCGCGG
>JAKDUN010000381.1 GCA_030457675.1 Brachybacterium sp.
CTCAGCATCGTCCGCCAGGCCCCCCCGCGTACGGGCCTCCGGGGAGATGGGGGCCTCGGCGAGCGTACCCTCCGCACCGATCTCCGCCTGGTAGCGGGCTCGGAACTGCACGATCTCCTCGTGGCTGCGGCCCACGAAGTTCCACCACATCAGGATGTCCTCGCCGAGCGGCTCCCCGCCCAGCAGCATCACGCGCAGGTCCTGCCCGTCCTCGGCGCGGATCTCGAGCCGGTCGGCGCCGTCGGGCAGCACCAGCAGCTCCCGCTCGGCGGCGCGTGTGCTGCGGTCCCCGCCGGGCCCACCCTCGGCGGCGGGCAGTCCGTCGGCGGCGGCCGCTCCCGCAGCGCCGGGCGCTCCGCCGGCGGAGTGCCCGGCGGTGAGCTGCGCGGCGCCGCGGTCGACGAGCAGGCCGTGCTCGTGCCCGGGATCGAGGTCGATGCGCAGGGTGCTGCCGGCTCGCAGGTCGATCTGCACCATGCTCAGCGCGGTGTCGGATTCGACCGCGCTGCGGTCCTCGAGCACAGTGCCGTCCTCGAGCTCGGCACGGAAGGCCCCCATGCCCACCCGCGCACCGGCCTCGTCGTTCCCGATCACTGCCGGGGTGGAGACCTCGAAGCGCTGCGCCCCGAAGCGGGTGCGGTCCGGTTGGGCGTACCAGAGCTGGACGCCGTGCAGGATCGTGGTGTCCGCGGCGGAGAACTCCGAGTGGGTGATGCCGGAGCCGGCGACCATCATGTCCACGTCCCCGGGGCGCACCAGGGCGTGGCTGCCGATCGAGTCGCGATGCGTGATCGCGCCGTCGAACAGCCAGGACACGGTCGCCAGGCCCGTGTGGGGGTGGCGGGCCACCTGCATCCCGTCGGAGGCGGAGAGGTCGTCGGGACCGAAGTGGTCCACGAAGCACCACGCCCCGATCAGGGAGGTCTGCCGGGCGGGGAGTGTGCGGTGCACGGTCATCCCGCGCGAACCGCCGAGCGGCACCTCGCGCGGAGCCAGCAGCACGAAATCCTCGAAGGCGCTCATGGGCCGAGTCTAGGTCGGCGCCCTTCGCCGCTCCGGCTCCCGGTCACGAGACCCGCCGGCTTCACCGAACGCCCGCGCCGCACGGAGCCCCCGTGCCAGCATGGAAGGCATCCTGACCCGCGTCTCCGGCGCCACTGTCTCGGCCCGACCGGTCTCAGCAGGTGTCCGGGGCGATCCATCGACCGCGAGGAGCACTCCATGTCCCCTTCGTCCGCCCGTCGGACCGTGACCGCCGCCCTGGGCCTCACGGGCGCGGCCGTGGGCGCGCTGGCCGCCCGCGACCTCACCCAGAAGAAGCACTCGATCCTGCGCATCTATCCCGTGATCGGGCACATGCGCTACTTCCTCGAATCCATCCGCCCTGAGCTGCAGCAGTACTTCATCGAGCGGAACTGGGACGGTCGCCCCTTCGATCGGGAGGTCCGCACCGTCGTCTACGAGCGGGCCAAGGGGATCCACGGCGAGCAGGCCTTCGGCACGGAACGGGACGTCAATGCCACCGGCTACGAGTACCTCGTCCACTCCCTGCAGCCTGTCATGCAGCCGCCCGAGCCATCACGTGTCCTGATCGGTGGGCCCGACTGCACCCAGCCGTACTCGATGGCGGTGCTGAACGTATCCGCGATGAGCTTCGGCTCCCTGTCCTCCCATGCGATCCAGGCGCTGAACATCGGTGCCCGCGAGGGCGGTTTCGCACACGACACCGGCGAGGGCTCGCTTACCCCGTACCACGAGGAGGGCGGCGATCTGATCTGGGAGCTGGGCACCGGCTACTTCGGCGCTCGCACTCCGGACGGCCTGCTGGATGAGGAGGCCTTCCGCGAGAAAGCCATGAAGGACCAAGTCAAGGCCATCTCGGTGAAACTCAGCCAGGGCGCGAAGCCGGGGATCGGCGGGGTGCTGCCCGGTCCGAAGGTCACCGCGGAGATCGCGGGGATCCGCGGCGTCCCCGAGGGCGAGAAGTGCGTCTCCCCGCCTGCGCACACCATGTTCGACACCCCGCGGGGGCTGATCGAGTTCATCGCCCGCCTCCGCCAGCTCTCCGGCGGCAAGCCCGTGGGATTCAAACTCTGCGTGGGCTCCAAGGTGGAGGTGCTCTCGCTGTGCAAAGCGATGCTCGAGGTGGGCACCGCCCCGGACTTCATCCACATCGACGGCTCCGAGGGCGGGACCGGCGCTGCCCCGTTGGAGTTCGAGGACCACATGGGCATGCCGCTGACCCAGGGACTGATGACCATGCACAACGCCCTGGTAGGTGTGGGCCTGCGGGACCGGGTCAAGATCGGGGCGGCCGGGAAGGTCGCCGCCGGCAACGACATCATCAAGCGCATGATCCAGGGCGCCGATTACACGCTCTCCGCCCGCGCGATGATGATGGCCGTAGGCTGCATCCAGGCGCTGGCATGCCACACCGGCAAGTGCCCCACCGGGGTGGCCACCCAGGATCCGCGGCGGGTGCGGGGCCTGGTGGTGGAGGACAAGTCCGTGCGGGTCACGCAGTACCAGCAGGGCACCGTCGACTCGGCGATGTCGCTGATGGCCGCGATGGGCGTGGACGATCCCGCGGATCTGCGCCCCTGGATGCTGCGCCGAAACCTCTCCCCGACCGAGAACGCCTCCTACGCGACCCTGTACCAGTGGTTGCAGCCCGGGGAGCTGCTCGAGGATCCGCCGGACCACTGGGCCGACGCCTGGGGCGCTGCCAGCGCCGAGTCCTTCCGCACCCACCACTTCGCCTGAGGCCCCGAGCGGAGCGAGCGCGGCACCGCACGGGAGCGGTTGCGGGCACGGCCACGGGAGCGGGAGCGGGAGCGAGAGCGGGAGCGAGAGCGGGAGCGAGAGCG
>JAKDUN010000382.1 GCA_030457675.1 Brachybacterium sp.
CCCCGATCCCGACCACCTTCGGGTGCGCGGCGATCATCGACTCGACCGCGACCAGGATGCTCGCCTGCAGTGACTCCGGGGCGGTGCTCTCCAGCGGCAGCACCAGCTCCTCGAGGACAGTGGCGCGCACCGTGGTCACCACGGCATGGACCTCGTCGGCGGTGACCTTGACCCCGATGAAGCGGGGGCCGCGGTCCTCCTCGACGTCCAGCGGCTCATGGGGGCGCCCCTTGGCGCGCGGGACGGCGGTGAGCGGGTGGAGCAGATCGCGCTCGAGCAGGTCCCGAGTGACCCGGGTGACCGTGGGGGCCGACATCCGCAGCCGCTGGGACAGCTCGCTGCGGGACCGCGGTCCGAAGCGCAGCAGGTCCCGGTAGACCGCGCGTGTGCTCTCGCCGCCGAGATCGGACACCACGAGATCGGACACCACGGGATCACCCTCCGCCGCGATGTCGGAGCCCGTGTTCTCGTCCCCCTGCATGTTGCGAGCATATCTGCGCCGTCCGGTCAGCGGTGGGCCGTATCCGCCCGTCCACCGCGGCGGGGCTCCGGTGGAGCGACCGGACGGTTTCTGACATGCTTCCGGAGACACATCTTCCGGTCGACCCGCCCGTCGGCCGGACCACGCCATCCAGGGGGACCAATGAGCGAGACCACGGCGGCCGCGAACGACGAGCAGGTCACGATCTACACCGCGTACGAGATCGACTTCATGCTCGGCCTGCGCGACACCGAGAACGGACGGATCACCCGCGAGCAGATCGGTCTGCGCAGCGCCCCCGAGGCCGCCGAGGAGTTCGTCACCGCGGCCGTCACCTCCGGGCTCCGCGCCCGCGGGAAGGTGGAGCGCTCCGAGGACGGCCAGTGGCTGCTCGGCGAGGAGGGCCAGGTCATCGCGACCGCACTGACCGCCGCCGACCGCTGGCTGGGCATCGCGCTGGCCGAGGGCGAGGCGATGCGCATGGCCTTCATCATCAAGGCCAACGAGGCGATCATCATGCTCACGCAGGACGAGCTGGACTCCTTCGTGGTCACCGCGCTGCCCAGTTCGGAGCAGGTGCCCGCCTCGGTCGCCGACATCGTCCTGGCCTTCCTCGAGGACGGCAACGAGCGCACCGTCTCGCTGCGCCGCACGGAGGTCGCCACCCCGCAGGATGCGGTCCCGCTGATGTTCCATGTGGAGGCCGACGGCAGCTGGAAGTCCGGCCACCTCCCGCTCGACGAGGAGGGCGTCCTGAGCGTCTCCGACACCGACGCCGGAGCCGTGACCGAGGCGGCCCGCGTGCTGTGGGAGGACGGAGCGAGCACCGCCCCCGGCACCGCCTGACCAGCACGGCCTGGCCAGCACGGGCGCAGCGCCCGAGCACCTCGGGCCGGCGCGAGTCCTGACCGGGACGTCAGCTGCGGCGGCCCGCGGCCTGCTCCCGCCGGCGCAGCTCGCTGCGCAGAGCACGGATGTCCTGGCCGGAGGCCTGCCCGTAGGCCCAGACGTGCCGGTCGAAGGCGGGCATCACCACGCGGGAGCCGTCGCGCAGCCGCAGTGCGGCGGTGAGCCAGTGCACGGGGTGCACCACGCGGGACTCGACCGCGACGATGTCCCGCCAGTGGAACCGTCGGGAGCCGATGGCCCCGACCACGTGCAGTCCCTCCTCGGAGACCTCGACCCGGGAGCGGGCGGTGCCCAGCGCGACGATGCCGAAGCGGAGACCGAGCAGCAGCAGGATCAGGGCGATCGCGCCCAGGGCGAGCAGCAGCATCAGCATCCCGATCCCCGGAGAGCGCCCCTGCTCGAAGGAGGCCAGCAGCAGCACGCTCACCACAGAGGCGATCAGCGCGCCGCCGAGCAGCACGGCGGACACCGCTGCGCGCAGCGCCGTGTCCCGGGTCGCGGCAGCGGGGAACAGGGCCCGCACTGTGCCGCCCGCACCGCGCTTCCGCCCCGGGGCGCGCTGCAGCTCGGAGACCATACGCTCGACCGTGGAGCTGCTGCGGCTGTAGTCGGGCAGGGCCGTGCGTGGCCCGGTCTCAGGGCCGATCTGCCGGGGGATCGTCATGGTCTCAGCGTAGTGCGGCGACCCCGGGGCGGCGCGTAGTGTGCGGAGCATGTCCTCGCACGGGTCCTCCGCTCCCCGCTTCCGCCGCCCCGCCCCGCTCTACGCCTCGGTCGCTGAGGCCATCCCGGGCGATCCAGACCCTGCGACCTCCTCCGATCTCGCGCACGACTCCGCCCGGGCCCTGCTCGACGGGGTCTTCCACAGCTCGGACCCCGAGGTCGTCGAGCGGGTCGTGGCCCTGGCCGCCGAGGACGGGCTGACCGATCTCGCGGCCCTGTGGTCGGGCGCTCCCGCCACCTCCCTGCCGGGCGCGCTGTGGCGGCTGTATGTGCTGCACACCTGGTCGCAGAGCAGCGGTGACGACGTCGTGCGCCGCTATCGCGCGGGATCCCGCACCGTGCCCGGGCTGCGCTATCTCTCGGGCTTCGCGGAACCGCCGGACGTCCAGCAGGTCCACCGCTCCATGGACGAGATCCTGCGCGGGGCGTTCACCGGGGACCTCGGGATGGCGCTGCGGCGTGCCGGAGCAGTGGCCATGATCGTCGCCCACGGCACCGCCCAGCTGGCCGATGAGGACACCGGCGACGACCGCACCCGGCAGGCCGAGCGGCTGCTCAGCACCGGCGAGGAGCTGACCACCGCCGGTCACCATGCGGAGGCGGGGCAGCTGGACTGAGTCACTGAGGCCCACGCCATGACGTCGCGGCCTCGGCTTGCATCCCCTGTCCGGTCGTGCTCTACGATAGGAGCGCGTCGGGCCGCGGTTGCCCCGGGCTCCAACATTTGCCGCTTCGAGCGGCCTTCGCGCC
>JAKDUN010000383.1 GCA_030457675.1 Brachybacterium sp.
CCCGCCCGGCGTGCCCCCAGTGGGACTCGAACCCACACTGCATCGATTTTAAGTCGACCGCCTCTGCCGATTGGGCTATGGGGGCGCGGAGAGGGCTCGAGCACCGGAGCGTCTGGCCCCCAAGCACCTCACAGCAGATCACCCTATGCTGGAATGCATCATGACCGCTGTGATCCGGTCCCTCGCGGACTCCCTGCGACGGTTCGGCGACGACCGGCTCGAAGCCCTGCTCGTCGCCCGACCGGATCTCGCCTCGCCCCTTCCGCGCGGGATCGGTCCGCTCGCCGCCCGGGCCGCGGGCGCCACCTCCGCGCGCCGCGCCCTGGAGGCGCTGACCCTGCCCGAGCTGCATCTGGTGGAGGCCCTCGCGGTCCTCGACGAGGGCAGCTCCCCCTCGCAGCTGGCCGCCGCCGTCTCCTCGGATCCGGCGACGATCGCCCCCGCCCTCGAGCGCCTCATCACCCTTGCCGTGGTCTGGGGCGAGGACGAGCTGTCCCTGATCCGGCCGCTGCGCGACGGACTGCGCAGCCCCGCGGGACTCGCCCCGCCCTCGCCCGAGGACCCGTCGGCCGAGGAGGCGCGCCTGCGCGTGGACCGGGCGCGGACGGAGCATCCCGAGGCGCTCGAGGCGCTCGCCTGGGGGCCCGCCGCCGTCACCGGCCACGGCCGGCTCGCCAAGGATCTGCTGACCGCCGGCATCGTGGTCGCCGACGGCGAGACGCTGCACCTCCCCCGCCCGATTCACCTCGCCCTGCGCGAGGGTCGGGTGCGCCGCTCCCACGCCGCCCAGCGGCCCGCCCCGATCGGACCCGAGCGCGCCGAGCGGATCCCCGGCTCCCGCACCGCCCAGGCCGTCGAGCACGCCTTCGAATCGCTGCGTCTGCTGAGCACGGTCCGCAGCTTCGACGAGGACCCACCCGGGGTGCTGCGCCGCGGCGGGCTGCCGCAGCGAGATCTGCGACGGCTGGCCGAGCGCAACGGCACCACCGTGCCGGGCCTGGCGACCGTGCTGCAGTCCGCGTGGCAGGCCGGGCTGATCGGGCACGACGGTCAGGAGTGGCATCCCACCCAGGACTGGGACGCCCATCGCCAGCTCGCTGCCGAACAGCGCTGGGCCGAGCTGGTGCTGGCCTGGGCCCGCGGTCACCACCTCGCCGCCGTGGTCGGCACCCCGGACTCCTCCGGCACCGGACGCTCCCTGCTCTCCGATCTCACCCGCCGCGACGGGGTGCGCACCCGGCGCGGCAGCCTGCTGCGCGTGCTGCGCACCTCTCCCGCCGTCGAGGCGACCGAGGAGTCCCTCGCGGCCTCGCTCGCCTGGGCGTTCCCACTGGTCCCGGCCGAGGTGATCCAGGAGGAGACCGCGGCGCTGCTGGTCGAGGGCGAGGTGCTCGGCGTGCTCGGCGACGGCGCCCTCACCGAGCTCGGCCAGGAGCTGGTCCTCGCCCTGGACGAGGAGATCACCAGCGCCGACGAGCGGCTCGCCGCCGCTCTCCAGCAGGCCGCCCCGCCACCGGTCGCGGAGGTGCTGCTGGACGCCGACCTCACTGTCGTGGTCCCGGGACGACCCGCCGAGTCCCTGCTGTCACTGCTGGACTGGACGGAGATGATCTCCCGCGGCGGGGCGCTCACCCTGCGCTTCACCACGGCCTCCGTCCGTCGCGCACTCGCGGACGGCCGCGACGGCGAGGCGCTGCTGGCACTGCTGGCGGAGGTCTCCCGCTCCCCCGTCCCGCAGTCGCTGACCTACCTGCTGCGCGACGAGCAGCGTCGCCACGGCCGCATCCAGGTCTCCCGGGCCACCACCGTGCTCACGGCGGAGGCGGAGGTGCTCGATCTGCTGCAGGTCGCGCCCGAGGCCGTCCCGCTCGGACTGCACCGGCTCGCCCCCACCGTCGCCGTCACGCTCTCGGATCCCGGGTTCGCACTGCAGGTGTCCCGTCAGGCGGGACTGTCCCCGCAGGCCGTGGGGCCGGATGGCCAGCCCGTGGCGGAGGAGCTCACCCATTCGCTCCGCGGCGGCCCCGTGGAACCGGATCTGGTCACCATCGAGGGGCCCGAGCTGCGGGTGCCTGCGGCCGAAGCGGTGGCCCGACTCCGGGCCGCGGAGGAGGGTGGCGCCGATCTCTCCGTCACCGACCGGCTGCTGGACGCGATCGCCCGCAGCGACGAGATCCCGCTCGGCATCGTCGACGGGCGCGGCGGCGTGGTGGTCAAGCAGGCTCAGCCCCTCTCGCTCGAGGGCGGGAGGCTGCGGGCCCGCGAAGCCGGCCGCGACGAAGAGTTCACGGTGCTGGTGCACCGGGTGACGCTCGGCTGACGTCCGCGTCAGCTCACCGGCACGCCATGGGGAGTCCTCCCCATGGCGTTGAGACCGGGGTCTCTGGTTATGCTGTCGCCGACGCCGCGCAGGCCACTCGCACGGCGCAGACCGCATTCCAGGGATCAGACCCACACGTACTTCAAGGGGATCACAATGACCAACCCGAGCTTCAACTCCTTCGACGGCCAGCAGAGCAGCCAGGCGCCTGTGTCCAAGGTGAAGTGGATCGTGCAGCTGGTCGTCTCGATCCTCTGCTTCTTCAACATCATCACGATCGTGCTCGCGATCCTCGGCCTCGTGAAGGCAGATACCGACCTCGCCGCGGCGAACAAGTTCTACAAGTGGGGCTGGATCGCCTACATCATCTGGGTGGTCGTGGTCATCGGGATCTACGTGATCCTGTTCGCCACCGGTGCTTTCACCACGACCTTCGAGACCTACTGAGGACTCCGCAGAAGACAGCGAAGGAGGCCCGGACCAGCTGGTCCGGGCCTCCTTCATGTGCAGGGGTCGATCAGTCCTGCATCCGA
>JAKDUN010000035.1 GCA_030457675.1 Brachybacterium sp.
GGTGAGGGGCGGCTCAGCACCGTCGGCGCCTCGCTGCACGATCTCGTCCGAGTCCCCACGGTCGAGGACCTCGTCGAACTCACCCTGCAGGATCACGTTGCCCAAGGTGGCGGGCCCGAGGATCGTGAGCCAGCGGCCCTGCTCGTAGCGGAGCGCGAGCACCTGCCCGAGCGTGCCGTCGGGGAGACCGTCGGAGGCACCTGCGACGATCACGTCGCCGATCCCGTAGCCGGGTGCCTCCGCGGAGGAGAGGACCGCCGCGCTCTCCTGCGTCATCCCGGCCGTGGCCTCGGGGGTGAGGATCTGCGCCTGCGGGGAGAGGACCAGGGCGTCGTCCGACGGGACGGTCACGGTGCCGTCCCAGGTCGCGGTCGCCGTGGCGCCGCCGACGTCGGTCGCGGTGACCGTGATCTCCAACGGACCGCTCTGCGCGGGGATGATGTCCTGGTGCCAGGTGCCGCCGTTCCCATCGAGGCGGAGCGGCGCGCTCGGCGTGACCTCCTCGCCGTTCACCGCCACGGCGATCGAGGCGATCCGGTGGGGTGCACGGAACGTCCCCTCGATGCGGACGATCCCGTGCTCGGCATCGATCGCGCCGCCGGGGAAGGAGTCCATCGTCACGGTGACGTCCTCGCCGCGGTCGACCTCCTGCGGCTGCACGATCGCGACGGGCAGGAACTCCGCCTGCGCGTCCACGTCGGCGGTGAGCTGAGGGTCCTCCGCGGAGACGATCACCAGCTCGCCGGCGCGCTCGGCATCCGCGGTCACGGTCGTGCCGCGGTGGCGGGCGTTGTCGTCATAGGTGCTGGTGATGGTGCCGGCGCTGCCGGATCCCGGGGAGAGCAGGCCGATCACGGCGGTGGCGTGCACAGCACCGAGATCCGCCTGCGCAGGAGTGCCGCCGGTGAACTCGAGCTGCTGCGGAGCCTGCGAGGACACTCCCATCACGGCACCGGCCGTCGTGGAGTCGACCTCGGCACCGGGAGGAGCCGTGGCGTCGGCGGCGGTCACATAGCCGATCACATCGATCTCGAGGTCCCCGGGGCTCGCGGCGGAGAGGCTGACGGCATCGTCGACGGTGCTGAGCACCGTGGTGGTGGTCGAGGTGCCCTGAGGGAAGTGCAGCACCTGATCGGAGAGCGTCACGGCCGTCGGCGCCGCGAAGGTGGCGGTGATCCGGGCCAGGGCATGGGGCGTGCCCTGGGGCACGGCGAAGCCGCCCACGTAGACGTCCTGCGCAGCGGTGAGGTCATCCGTGCCGATCCCGGCCTCCGTGCTCACGACCTGCACGGCCGCGGGCAGCAGCCGCAGCGATCCGGCCGTCTCGGCGCCGCCGTCGAAGAGCGCCAGGACCTCGAGGTGCACCGCGACGGGGGAGGAGGACTCCACGGTGATGACACCGTCCCTCACCGCGACGAAGGACGTGGCGGAGAGCGGACCGGTCCCGCCCGCAGCGGTGAGCACGGCGGAGCCCCGCTCCGAGAGCACGACGTCCTCGGCGGGGTCGATGGTGATGCGGGCGAGGGCGGTGCGGTCCACGCCCGCCTCGGCGACTCGCACCTCGGTGGTGCCGGCGGCGAGCTCCTGCTCGATGCCGGAGGACTCGATGCCGGACGAGCCGGTGCCGGGCGAGCCGGTGCCGGAGGAGCCGTCGGAATCGGAGGGATCGGCCCCGGAGATCTCGGTGGCGCCCATGTCCGCGGCGGCGTCCGACTGACGCAGCCACGGCACCCCCACGACGACCGCGCCGATCACCAGTGCGAGGGCCGCGACCGCCGCCGTGATGATCAGAGCCGTGCGCCGCGGCCTGCCCCTGCCCTGGCCTGCTTCGACCCCGTCCACGGCGCTTCCCCCTCATATCGACTCCGAACTCGGCTCACTGTAGCCGAGGCGCAGGCCACGTCAGGATCCGGCGGCGAGCGACGCGGGAGCTGGGCCGGTCACGTGCGAGCCCGCGCCCCGCGCCGCGCGCCGGCCGGGCCCCCGCCGCGCCGCGTCCCGCTGGGTCCCTGCGCCGGGGAGCCGGGGGCCGGGACGATCCCGGGAGGTGGCGGATAGGCGCACGCTCTTCCTATATACGAAGAGCGTGCGCTCATCCGCCAGCTACTGTTCGGTCACCTAGGGGGAGGCCGCAGCGGGCGTGGTCACTTCGGGGAAGGCCAGCGCGGGGGAGGCGCCCAGGCACCCCCGTCCCGCCGGGCCTCAGGCGGTCTTGGTGGCCGGGTCCGCGCCGCCGCGGCCGTCCGGGCGGTCCAGCGCGTCGATCGCCGCGACCTCCTCGGCGGTGAGCGTCACGTCGACGGAGGCGAGGTTCTCCACGATCCGTGAGGGCGTGACCGACTTCGGGATGGTGACGATGCCGTGTGCCAGGTGCCAGGCCAGCACCGCCTGGGCGGGGCTCACGCCGTGCGCCTCGGCGACGGAGGTGACCGCGGGGTTCTCGAGCAGATCGGACTTGCCCTGGCCCAGCGGGCCCCAGGCCTCGGTGAGGATGCCGTGGCGCTCGTGGACCTCGCGCAGCTCCCGCTGCTGGAAGTAGGGGTGCAGTTCGATCTGGTGGATCGCGGGGGCCACACCGGTGGCCTCGATGATCTCTTCGAGCTGGGCCTTCGGGTAGTTGGAGACGCCGATGGCGCGGACCAGGCCGCGCTCCTGCAGCGCGATCAGGGCCTTCCACGCCTCGACGTACCGGCCCTGCTCGGGAACGGCCCAGTGCACCAGGTACAGGTCCACGTAGTCCAGGCCGAGCCGCTCCAGGGAGGCCTCGCACGCGGCGATCGCGTCGTCGAAGGCGTGGGCGTCGTTCCAGAGCTTGGTGGTGACGAAGAGGTCCTCGCGGGCGATCCCGGAGCCGGCGATCGCGCGCCCCACCCCCTCCTCGTTGCCGTAGATCTTCGCGGTGTCGATGTGGCGGTAGCCGGCCTCGAGGGCCTGGGCGGTGACGTCGGCGGCGACCTCGGGGTCGACCTTGAACACGCCGTAGCCGAGCTGGGGGATCGTACGACCGTCGCGGAACGACAGGGTGGGGACCGCGGGAGATGCTGCAGACATGGGTGACCTTCCTGAAGGGGGCTCCCGCCACCTTAGAGGACTCGCCGTCGGCCCCTACGATTGCCCCATGAGAACCCGGAGCACAGAGGGCGCACGATGACGCCGTCGCGCGAGGTGCACCTGACGCCGCTGCGCCGCCCGGAGCCGCAGGAGGAGCCCGTCTACGACCACGAGCGCGGGCGCCTCGCACCGGGGCCGCGGTTCGAGCTCTACTCGCTGCTGGACAACCTGTTCATCGCCGCCGGCGTGGTGGTCTCGATCTGGCTGGCCCTGCTGTACCTGGTCGAGGGCTTCTCGCTCACGCCGATCCGGCTGCTGTACCTGCTGGGCTTCTGGGTGCTGCTGACCTACATCACCCTGCCCCGCCTGCACCAGCTGATGACATGGATCTACCTGCCGGACTACTTCTTCGGCCGCACCCGCACCACCGAGGGGGTGCTCTCGGACCCGGTCAACCTCGCCGTCGACGGCCCCGAGCGGGATCTGCACGTGGCGATGCGCCGGGCGGGCTGGGTGCTCGCCGAGGAGCGGACCCTCGCCTCGGCCTGGTCGATGATCCGCTCGACGCTGCTGCGCCGCTCCTACCCGGAGGCGCCGGTCTCGCACCTGTACCTGACGGGGCGCCGCCATGACTTCACCTACCAGCAGGAGGTGGGCGGGACCACCACCAAGCGCCATCACGTGCGGTTCTGGCGGATGCCGCCGGACTTCGTGCTGCCCGGCGGGTACCGCGCGGACTGGTTGGCGGCCGGCACCTACGACCGCGCGGTCGGCTTCTCCTTCTTCACCCTGCAGATCACCCACCGGATCGACGAGAACATCGATGCCGAGCGCGACTTCGTGGTCGACACCCTCCGCTTCGCCGATCCGGCGATCGAGGCCGAGGTGATCAAGGACTTCTCGACGTCCTACCACCACCGCAACGGCCAGGGTGATCGCATTCGCACCGACGGCGACCTGCCGGTGCTGGATGTCACCGGTGCCGCGGAGCGCTCCGAGGGGGCGACCGCGCTGATGCTGCCGCGGCATCGGCCGACGGGCACCTCGGTGATGAAGTCCCGTGCGCGGGCCGCGCTGGCGGTCGCCCGGCGTCGCGGCACCGTGACCTCGCCGGCCGACGTCGCGGACGAGCTGAGCACGCACTGGCAGGAGACGGTCGACGACTTCCACCAGGTCATCGCGCGCGCCGCCGACCACCATCTGCCGCCGCCCACGGTGATCTTCACCGGGGCGCTCGTGCTGCTGCAGGTCGTCCTGGTCGCCGTGGCGTGGATCGCGCAGCTGGGCGGTGCGGACCCCGCGGACCTGTTCCCCGAGGCGGAGCTGGTGCTGCCCAGCGGCGACGGGATGCTCGGTGCGGCGGCCTTCGCGGTGTCGCTGCTGCTGCTGCAGATCGGCGTGCTGCGTCGCAGCCGGTGGGCGCGGATCGCCCTGATGGCGCTGTTCACCGGCTACGCCGTCGTCGCGCTCGCGGTCGCCACCTCGATGTCCGGCGATGTCGCGCACTCGCTGCTGGTCGGGGCGGGGGCCTCCGCGCTCGGCGTGATGGCGATCAGCTCCGACGCCTCCCGCCAGTGGGTGCAGACCCTGCGCCTGGACCTCCGCAGCGCGGAGGCCGAGGCGGAGGCGGAGCCGTCGGCCGACGGGAACGGGACGGAGGGACCACGACACGGAGGAACGCCGCACGGTCCTGTGAGCGCGGTCACCGACGGGTAGAGTGCCTCCACCGTCGCGCGGCTCCTCGCGTCGGGACCCGGTCACCGGCCCGCCGTCGCCGTCGCGTTCCCATCCCCTTCCCTGGGAGGATCCCATGAGCGAATCCCCTGAGACCGCCCCCACCGACGCCGGAGTCCAGGAGCTCTCCAGCGATGACCAGCCGGCGCTGAAGAAGGCGATCACGCCCAAGCTGCTGCTGCTGTTCATCGTCGGCGACATCCTGGGCACGGGCGTCTACTCGCTGACCGGCAAGGTCGCCGGCGAGGTGGGCGGAGCGGGCTGGATCCCGATCATCATCGCCTTCGCCATCGCGATGGTCTCGGCGCTGTCCTACGTCGAGATGGTCACCAAGTACCCGCAGGCGGCAGGTGCGGCGCTGTACGTCCACAAGGCGTTCGGCATCCACTTCCTGACCTTCATGGTCACCTTCGCGGTGCTCTCCTCGGGCATCACCTCGGCCTCGACCAGCGCCATCTTCCTCTCGGAGAACGTGCTCAAGGCCCTCGACCCGGAGGAGGCGCCGGGGGCTGCGGCCCAGCCGCTCGCCACCGCGATCGCGCTCGCGTTCCTGGTGCTCGTGGCGCTGATCAACCTGCGCGGCGTCGCCGAGTCGGTGAAGGCGAACGTGGTGCTCACGCTCATCGAGATGACCGGGCTGGCGCTGGTGATCGTGGTGGGCTTCTACGCGCTGGGCCGCGGCGAGGCGGACCTCGCCCGGGTGGTGCTCTTCGAGACGCAGGGCGATAAGAGCTTCTTCATGGCCGTGATCGGTGCGACCGCGCTCGCCTTCTTCTCGATGGTGGGCTTCGAGGACTCCGTCAACATGGCCGAGGAGACCGTGGACCCGGTCAGGAACTTCCCCCGCGCGCTCATCGCGGGACTGTCGGTCACGGGCGTGGTCTACGTGCTGATCTCCGTCCTCGCGGTCGCCGTGGTGCCGATCGGGCAGCTCACCGAGTCCACCACCCCGCTGCTCGAGGTGGTCAAGGTCGGCGCACCGTCCATCCCCATCGACACGATCTTCGCGTTCATCTCGATCTTCGCAGTGGCCAACACCGTGCTGATCAACATGATGATGGCCTCGCGCCTGCTGTACGGCATGGCGAAGCAGGGCGTGCTGCCCGGCTTCCTCAAGGGCGTCCTGCGCGGCCGTCGCACCCCGTGGGCGGGGATCCTCTTCTCCACGGTCCTCGCGTTCGTGCTGGTGCTCTCCGTGCGCTACGTGCTCGCCGAGGAGACGATCAGTGCTCTCGGCGGCACCACCGCGCTGCTGCTGCTGGCGGTCTTCGGCCTGGTGAACATCGCTGTGCTGGTGCTGCGCAGGGACACGGTCGACGTGCGGCACTTCCGCACCCCGACCGTGCTGCCGGTGATCGGTGCGATCACGTCCTTCGCGCTGATCACCCCGATCGCCCAGCCGCTGCAGAACTACGTGATCGCCGGCGGTCTGCTCGGGATCGGTCTGCTGCTGTTCATCATCACCTGGTTCTACAACAGCGCGGTGCGGGCGCGTCGCACCCGCTTCCACCGCCCCGACGACCTGGGCAGGCCCTGACGCTTCTCCAGCGCCGGACCGGGCATGCCCCGGCTGCCGTCACCCGATCCCCGAAGGAGTCCCCATGTCCGCGATCCTGCTGGCCTATGTCCCCAGCGCCACCAGCGAGGCGGCCTTCACCTACGCCGTCGACGAGGCGAAGCGGCGCGACGCCTCCCTGCTCGTGCTCGCCTCCGAGCGGGCGCCCGATCCGCGCAAGTCGCGGGGCGTGAGTGATCAGCGCCCGCTCGAGGAGCGGCTGGCGGAGACCGGCCTCGGGTTCGAGCTGCGCACCGTGCCGAAGCGCGACGACCCCGCAGACGACATCCTCGATGCCGTCGAGGACGACGACGTCCTCATGGTGGTGATCGGGATCCGCAAGCGCACCCCCATCGGGAAGATCCTGCTGGGCTCGACCTCGCAGCGGGTCGCGATCGAATCGCCGGTGCCGGTGGTGCTGGTCAAGCCCGAGAGCTTCGTGGCACCCACCCGCTTCTGACGCCGGCCGACGGGCCCGGAAGCCCGCATGCCCGGCGACGACCGCCCCCTCGGGGCGCTGTTCGCTCCTCAGAGTTCACTCGCAGTTCCCCCGGCTGAGGGCCCTCCCTCATCTTTCTGGCGCACCGTCAGCAGAGCCCTGCGCCGGATGACTGCGGGGGCGTACTCGACAGCGAAGGATCCCCCATGGCCCTGATCGATCTCCCCCTGCTCATGAAGGACAAGGCTCGCGGCAAGCGCTCCGCGGTGACCTGTGCCCTGAAGTGCGCCAGCCAGTGCGCCTTCGGCCCGTGCAACCACAGCGACAACCCGACCTTCCGGGACATCGCCTCCTCGGCCCTCTCGCGCCGCACGGTCCTCGGCGGCTCCACCGCAGCGCTCGCGATCGCGCTGGGCGGCACCCAGGGCGCGCTCGCCGATCCCGGCAAGGGGAACGGCCACGGCAAGGGCCACGGACACGGCAAGGGGTGCGGTCACGGCCACGGGAAGTCCGGGGCGCTCGCGCCGAACGGCACCAAGCTGCGCTTCGAGGCGATCCCCCCGGTCGAGCACTCGGTCGACGAGTTCACGGTCCCCGAGGGCTTCACCTGGGAGCCCGTCATCCGCTGGGGTGACCCGCTGTTCGCCGACGCCCCCGAGTTCGACTGGAACGCGCAGAGCGCCGAGGCCCAGAAGCAGCAGTTCGGCTACAACAACGACTACACCGAGATCCAGGAGATCCCGGGCAGCCACGGCAAGCGCGCCGTGATGTTCGTGAACCACGAGTACACGAACGAGAACCTCATGCTCCCGCCGGAGACCGACGAGGACGACTTCATCGAGATCGGCAGGGCCGCCCACGGCCTCACCGTCGTCGAGCTGGAGCGGAAGAACAAGAACGTCCCCTACTCGTACGTCCAGGGCGCCGAGCTGAACCGTCGCATCCTGCTCGACGACGAGTTCACGCTCACCGGCCCCGCCGCCGGCGGCGACCTGCTCAAGACCGTCGAGGACCACTCCGGCACGACCGTGCTGGGCACCCTCGGCAACTGCGCCGGCGGCCTGACCCCCTGGGGCACGCTGGTCTCCGGCGAGGAGAACTTCCACGGGTTCTTCCGCACCGCCGCCACCTCCGAGGCGGATGCTCGCTACGGTCTCGCCGACCGCGCCACAGCGCGCGGCTGGGAGTCGAAGTACGACCGCTACGACGCCCGCAACGAGGGCTACGAGAACGAGCCGAACCGCTTCGGCTACATCGTCGAGGTCGATCCCTTCGACCCCACCTCCACCCCGCGCAAGCACACCTCGCTGGGCCGCTTCAAGCACGAGGGCGCCAACATCATCATCGCCGAGGACGGTCGCGCCGTGGCCTACTCCGGGGACGACGAAGCCTTCGACTACCTCTACAAGTTCGTCTCCCGCGACACCTACATCGAGGGAGACAAGGCGCACAACATGACACTGCTGGAGAACGGCGACCTGTCCGTGGCCCGGTTCTCGGGCGATTCCCCGGCCGGCGAGATCGACGGCTCCGGCGAGCTCCCGGCCGACGGCGCCTTCGACGGCTCCGGCGAGTGGCTCCCGCTGCTGGTCGGCGGCGAGTCGACCGTGGCCGGCTTCAGCGCCGAGGAGGTCCTGGTGCACACCCGCCTCGCGGCCGACGCCGTCGGCCCCACCAAGATGGACCGCTGTGAGGACGTCGAGCCCTCGGCGCACTCCCGTCGCGTGTACGTGGCCTGCACCAAGAACTCCGACCGCGGGATGGACGGCAACGCCGCGGCGGACGAGGTCAACCCCCGTGCCGAGAACCGCGACGGCCACATCATCGAGATCGACGAGCAGGGCGACCAGTCCTCGACCACCTTCGCGTGGAACCTGCTGATGGTCTGCGGCGATCCGGCGCAGGGCGATACGACCTACTTCTCCGGCTTCCCGGTGGACCAGGTCTCGCCGATCTCCTGCCCCGACAACCTGGCCTTCGACTCGGTGGGCAACCTCTGGATCTCCACCGACGGCCAGCCCGGCGGCATCGGCTACAACGACGGCCTGTTCCGCGTGAGCCTGGAAGGCGAGGAGCGCGGCCGCGTCGAGCAGTTCCTCTCCGTGCCCCGCGACGGTGAGACCTGCGGCCCGATCATCCAGGACGAGGACCGCACCGCCTTCGTCGCGGTCCAGCACCCGGGCGAGGACGGCGAGTGGGGAGCCCAGAACTCCTACTTCCCGGACTACGCCGGCGTGGGCCCGAAGCCCTCCGTCGTCCAGGTGCTGCCGCAGCGCGGCGCGCCGGGTCGGCACTGAGACCGGTCGATCCCATCAGGGCCGGCGCCCGCCGCCGGAGCGGTGGGCGCCGGCCCGCGGGCGGCGGGGTGGGGCGCCGGGGAGCCGCGACGCGCGTGAGCCCACTCCCGCAGACGACGCTCAGGGGCAGCACCCGAGACTTGTTTCTCTCGCGCACGCGCGCGAGTGCTCCGGACGTCCACGAGCCGTCCCTGGATGTGGCACCTCTGCCCCGCTCGGTAGGATCATCCGCATGACCCGTTCCGACACGCGCCGCCGCACCGGAACAGGGTGCTGACGGTGTCGGTGCTCTGGACGCTGCTGATCCTCCTCGCGACGGTCGCCGTCACGCCTGTCCTGGATCGCCTCCTCGGCCGTGCCGCCTGCTGGGTCCTGGCCGGGCTCTACCTGGTGGCCGCCGGCGCATTGCTGCCGGCCTCCGCGGCCGTGCTCACCGGCGCGGAGGGAAGCTCCTCCACCGAGTTCTCGGTGCCCTGGGCACCGCAATGGGGGGTGGACTTCGCCCTGCGAGCCGACGGCATCGGCATCGTCTTCGCGATGATCGCCCTGGTCATCGGCGCAGTGGTGCTCGCCTACTCGGCCCGGTATCTGGAGCGCGGCAGACAGCTCAGCTTCTCCCTGGTGATGGCACTGTTCACCCTGTCGATGGTGGGTCTCGTGCTCGCCGACGACCTGGTGCTGCTGTTCATCTGCTGGGAGCTCACCTCGATCGCCTCCTTCCTGCTGATCGCACGCTCCAAGGCCGCCGGCGAGGCGGCGTCGATGCGCACGCTGCTGATCACCTTCCTCGGCGGGCTGGCGCTGCTGACAGCGGTCTCGCTGATGACGGTGCGACTGGGGACCACCTCCCTCCAGGAGGTCCTCGCCGCGGAGATCTGGACCGAGGATCCGGCGTTCGCCACCCTGGTCGGCGTGCTGGTGGCCATCGCGGCCTGCACCAAGTCCGCCCAGTTCCCCTTCCACGTGTGGCTGCCCGATGCGATGGCGGCCGCCACCCCGGTCTCCGCGTACCTGCACGCGGCGGCCGTGGTGAAGGCGGGCATCTTCCTGCTGCTGCGCTTCAGCCCCGCCTTCCACGACGTCGTGGCCTGGAACGTGCTGCTGATCGTCGCGGGACTCATCACGGCGTACGTGGGCGGCTTCTTCGCCCTGCAGCAGCGTGACCTCAAGAAGCTGATGGCCTACTCGACGGTCAGCCAGCTGGGACTGATCGTCACCGTGATCGGCGTCGGCACCGAGGCGGCGATCCTCGCCGCCGTCCTGCACACCATCGCCCACGCCCTGTTCAAGTCCGGGCTGTTCATGATGGTCGGGGTGATCGACCACGCCGTGCACACGAGGGAGCTGCGGCGCATGCCGTCCCTCGCCCGCGCCATGCCCGGCTCCTTCGTCGTGACCCTGCTGGGCTGCATGTCCATGGCCGGTCTGCCGCCGATGCTCGGCTTCGCCTCCAAGGAGGCGCTGCTGACCGGCGCCCTCGACCACGATGGCGCCGGCTGGCTGGTCGCGATCGGTATCGCGGGGGCGAGCGTGCTCACCTTCGCCTACTGCGCGAAGATCGTGCTCGGCGCCTTCGTGGACGGCCGTGACGAGGCCGCGCTGGCCCGGATCGACGGCACGGCACCGCGCGACGGCGTGGATGCGACCGGTGCGATCGTCCACGGCGCCGATGCGCATCGTCCGGAGCGGCTGCTGCTGTGGCCGGCCGCGCTGCCGATCCTCGCCGGGTTGCCGCTCGCCCTCGTCGTCGGCGTGCTGGACACCCCCGTCGCCCGGGCGATCGACGCCGCCCTCGGCAGCGAGCACCATCCTCACCTGGCCCTGTGGCACGGTGTCACCCCTGAGCTGGGTCTGACCGCAGTGATCATCGTGCTCGGTGTGCTGTTCGCGCTGGGCCGTCGCCGCCTGCTGCCCCCGCTCGAGGCCCGTCCCTTCCCGGTCGACGGCGCCCGGGTGCTGACGGCCCTGGATCGCCTGGCCGAGCGGCTCGCACGGCTCCTGGTGCGCCCGCTCGCCTCGGACGATCCGATGCGTCATCTGGGGGCGATCCTGGTGGTCTTCGCGCTCGTGGTCCTCGGAGCTCTGGCGACGCTGGCGGGCGGACTGGCCCCGATGGCCGAGGGGGTCAACCGCCCCGTCGACGTCGTCATCCTGGTGCTGGTGGCGGTCGCAGTCCTCGTGCTGTGCACGCGACGCGATCGGCTGGGCGCCACGGTGTCCCTCTCCGCGATCGGAATCCTCGCCACCCTGCAGATCCTGGCTCTGGGAGCCCCGGATGTCGCGCTGACCCAGCTGCTCGTGGAGTCGTTGACGATCATCATCATCATGCTGGTGCTCCAGCGTCTCCCGCTGCGCTTCAGCGCCCCGCAGCAGCCGCGCCGTCGCGGTGCGCTCGTCGTCGCCGCGCTGGTGGGGCTCGCCGCCGGGGCCGGGATGTTCCTGTTCATGGGGCGGCGCGGTCGCAGCGAGGTGGCCGAGCGCTACATCGCCGACGCCGAGGAGATCACCGGTGGGCACAACATCGTGAACGTCATCCTGGTGGAGTTCCGAGCCCTGGATACGCTCGGCGAGCTGTCCGTGCTGGGCATGGCCGGGGTCGCGATCGTCGCGGTGATCTCGAGCCTTCGTCACCGCTACATCGATCCGTCGGAGACGTCGGACCCGCAGGTCGATCAGCACCCGGCTCTGCGCGGCCCGGGCACCTCAGCCCATCGTGCGATCTCCTCCGCCTGGGGAAACTCTGCCGCGCTGCAGCTCATGGTGCGGGTCACCGCGCCCCTGCTCGCGATCATCTCCGCCGTACTGTTCATGCGCGGCCACAACGCCCCCGGCGGCGGATTCATCGCCGCGCTGGTGGGTGCCGCGATCGTGGCGCTGCTGTACCTGTCCACCTCTTCGGATCGACAGATCGGCCCGCCCCGGGCGCCCCTGTTCCTCATCGGCGGCGGTGTCGCGGTCGCGCTCGGCGCCGGGTTCCTGGGCTACGCCGAGGGCGGCTTCCTCGAGCCCCTGCACGGCCATCTGCTGGGGATGCACGTCTCGACCTCCATGATCTTCGACGCCGGCGTGTATCTCGCCGTGCTGGGCCTGGTGATGATCGCGGTGAACCTGCTGGGCGTCGGCTCCTCGACCGGCAGCACACCGCCGGGTGAGGGAACCCGTGAGCGTACGGACGAGGCCGTCGAGGGCGAGCTGCCCGGCCCGCTGGAGACCACCCGCGGAGAGCCGGCGCCCAGCCGACGCCGCGTCGGGGTGGGGACCTCCCACCTCGACTCGGGCACGTCACCGAAGGAGGTCGGTCGCCGATGATCCTCAGTCTCACCGTGGCCGTGCTCGTCGCCGGCGGCGTGTACCTGCTGCTCCAGCGCAGCATGGTCCGTGCCGTCTTTGGGATCACCCTGCTCAGCCATGCCGCGAACTTCGTGCTGCTGGCCGCCGGGGTCCCCGGATGGCGCGCGGAGCCGCTGACCGATGTCTCCTCCCGCGCGGAGATGGCCGATCCGCTGCCGCAGGCCTTCGTGCTCACGGCCATCGTGATCACCATGGCGGTCACGATCTTCATGCTGACCCTGGCGGTGATCGGTCGTGACGACGACATGGCCGAGCATCCGAACACGGGGGAGGAGCGAGACGAATGATCCCTGCCGTCGATCCCGCCCTGCTGCCACTGTTCGTGGTGGTGCCGCTGCTGGGCGCCGCCCTGCTGGTGTTCGCTC
Source organism: Brachybacterium sp. (assembly GCA_030457675.1). Lineage (GTDB taxonomy): Bacteria > Actinomycetota > Actinomycetes > Actinomycetales > Dermabacteraceae > Brachybacterium. The sequence goes on from JAKDUN010000035.1 coordinate 12,793, forward strand.
GCCGGCGAGTCCTCGAGGACGTTCTGCTGGTCAGCGTGCCGGTGCTGCTCGGGGCCGGTGCGCTCTGGCTGCTGCTGCATCACCGCACCGACCCCGTCATCTCCCATGCCGTCGGCGGCTTCTCCGACGTGCTCGCGATCCCCTTCGTCTCGGATACCGCCAGCGCGGTGATGCTGCTGGTCACCGCGGTGTCCACACTCGCCGCGAGCGTGTTCCTGATGCTGACCGGCGAGTCCCGTTACCGCTTCGTGCCACCGCTGGTGCTGCTGCTGAGCGCCGGGGTCAACGGCGCACTGCTCACGGGGGATCTGTTCAACCTGTTCGTGTGGGTCGAGGTCATGCTGATGCCCTCCTACGCGCTCATCGCCCTGACCGGCACCTGGCGGCGCCTCGGCATCGGTCGCATGTTCGTCCTGGTCAACCTGCTCACCTCGACGGTGCTGCTGATCGGCGTGGGCTTCGTGTACGGCGTCGAGGGCACCGTGAACCTCGCGGCCCTCGCCGGTGCCGGCAGCGAGAACCCGCTGACCGCCGCCGCGCTCGCGGTGGTGCTGCTGGCACTCGCGGTCAAGGGCGGCATGGTGCCGGTGCACTCCTGGCTCCCGCGCGCCTATCCGGCGACCTCCGCGGGGGTGATGGCGCTGTTCTCGGCGCTGCACACCAAGGTGGCGCTGTACGCCATGTACCGGATCATCGCGGTGACGTTCTCCGACGGGCTGCCGTTCCTCGCGGTGCTCGCGATCCTGGTGCTCGCGACACTCCTGGTCGGGGCGTTCTCCACGGCCGGGACCTCGCGGATCCGCACCGCGATGGCGCACCAGATGGTCGCCGGCATCGGCCACATCCTGCTGGGTCTGGTGCTGTTCACCCAGCTCTCCCTCGCCGCCGGCCTGCTCTACCTGGTCCATCACGTGCTGACCATGTCGGCACTGCTGCTGACCACGGGCGCGATCGAGCACACCTATGGGACGGGCAGGATCGAGCAGCTCTCCGGTCTCGCCCGCCGCGACCCGTGGGTGATCGGGATCCTCGCCCTGGGATTGTTCAGCCTCGTGGGCCTGCCGCCCACGTCCGGGCTGTGGGGCAAGGTCGGACTGCTGCGAGCCTCGGCCGAGCAGGCGTCGGCCGGAGATGCCCTCCTGGGCTGGGCCGCGATCCTCGCCGTGCTGCTCGCCTCCGTGGGGTCGCTGCTGGGGCTGCAGCGGGTCTGGCGCGGGATGGCCTGGGGCGAGGACATGACCACCTACCGGCCCGATGACGCGAAGACCGGGCGCGGGGCCGTGGTGCCGCTGCCCGAGCATGTCCGCGTCCCGTGGCGGCTCGCGCTGCCGGGGGCGTCGATGATCGTGCTCTCGCTCGCCATGTTCGTGGGCATCGCGGCGGTGCTGCCGACCTTCGACGCGGCCGCCACCGGCCTGCTGGACGTCGATGCCTACGTGGAAGCGGTGATCGGCTGATGAGACGCCTGTGGTACACGCTGAGCTATCTGCTCTGGATCCTCACGGAGATCGTCAAGGGCGCGATCGCGGTCGCCAAGGGCGTCTACACCCCTCGCACCCTCAGCTCGCCGGCGATCGTCGAGTACCGGCTGCGGGGCACCAGCGACATCGAGATCGTCGCGATGGCCTCCTCGATCACGATCACTCCGGGCACGCTGGTGCTGGGCACCGCCCCGGGCACCCCTGAGGAGGATGCGAGCCTGTTCGTCCACGCGCTGTTCGCCGAGTCCCGCGAGCAGGTCATCACCGACCTCACCGAGATGGAGGACCGGTTGCTGCGCGCCACCCGCGGTCGCGCCGGGGCGGAAGCGCTTCCGCGCGCTCACCGCGACGGTGGGCGCGACCGGGGACCCATTCCCCACACCGACCCGGAGGAGGAGCGATGAGCATCGTCCTGTGGCTGAGCGTCGTCCTGCTGGCGGCGACGATCCTGGTGGGCCTGTTCCGGGTGGCCACCGCTCCGGACCCCGCCAGCCGTGCGGTGGTCGGGGATCTCGTGTTCTTCTCCGGCGTCGGGCTGATCGTGATGCTCGGCCTGATCAAGGGGTCCGCTGCGGCGGTGGACGCCGCCCTGCTCGCCTCCGTCCTCGGGATCCTGGCCACCGTGGCCCTGGCCCGCATCCTCACCAGGGGGCGTCGATGATCGCCGTGCTCGATGTCGCGCTGAGCGTCCTGATCGCCGTGCTGCTGCTCGGAGGCGGGTTCTGGATGCTCACCGCCGCCCTGTCGATGTTCAACGCCCGTGACGCCTACAGCCGAGTCAACGTCCTCTCCCCGGCGACGGGGCTGGGAATGCCGATGATCGTGGTCGGCGCGTTCCTCCAGCACACCCGTATCGACGGCCTCGAGCCGGGGATGCTGGTCAAGACGCTCCTGACGGTCCTCGCCCTCATCATCGTCTCCTCGGTGGCCTCGAACGTCCTCGCCCGGGCCGCCTACCTGTCCGCGGCGCCCGTCGACCCGCGCACCTCCCCGCAGGATCTCGCGCGACCGCCCGAGGAGGGCGAGCAGGTCCCGCACAGCGACGACCGCTGAGGCGGCCCGGCCGGGCTCGTCGGCCCGTACCCTGGCCCCATGGTGACGACACTGCCGTACGGTTCCTGGCCCTCGCCCCTGACCGCCGAGCTGCTCGCGACCGGCGGCA
>JAKDUN010000384.1 GCA_030457675.1 Brachybacterium sp.
AACGGTGACCCCCGCCACACCCCTTCGTGCCTGGAATATCTCCGACCACCTCAAGGTTGAGTCAGGTGTACTCAAGTTCAGTGATCCTCAGATTGACAACGATCGCGACGGGTTCTCTACTTGAGTGCGTACAGCTCACGTCTTGCCGTCGACCACCACGGTCGGCAGTGCACGAACCCGTTGCGGCGCAACCGTCGCAGAAAGGCAGGCACCCATGTCCCGTGTCGTCGGAATCGACCTCGGTACCACCAACTCCGCCGTCGCCGTCCTCGAGGGTGGCCAGCCCACCGTCATCGCGAACGCCGAGGGCTCCCGCACCACCCCGTCGGTCGTGGCCTTCTCCAAGCAGGGCGAGGTCCTCGTCGGCGAGGTCGCCAAGCGTCAGGCCGTCACCAACGTCGATCGCACCATCGCCTCCGTCAAGCGCCACATGGGCACTGACTGGGACACGGAGATCGACGAGAAGAAGTACACCGCGCAGGAGATCTCCGCCCGCGTGCTCGGCAAGCTCAAGAAGGACGCCGAGTCCTACCTGGGCGAAGATGTGACCGACGCAGTCGTCACCGTGCCGGCCTACTTCTCGGACTCCGAGCGTCAGGCCACCAAGGACGCCGGCACCATCGCGGGCCTGAACGTCCTGCGCATCATCAACGAGCCCACCGCCGCGGCCCTCGCCTACGGCCTCGAGAAGGGCAAGGACGACGAGCAGATCCTCGTCTTCGACCTCGGCGGCGGCACCTTCGACGTCTCCCTGCTCGAAGTGGGCAAGGACGACGAGGGCTCGACCATCCAGGTCCAGGCCACCGCGGGTGACAACCGCCTCGGCGGCGACGACTGGGACCAGAAGGTCGTGGACTGGCTGATCTCGCAGGTCAAGAACAAGGAAGGCGTGGATCTGTCCAAGGACAAGATCGCCCTGCAGCGCCTGAAGGAGGCCGCGGAGCAGGCCAAGAAGGAGCTGTCCGCCTCGACCTCCACCTCGGTCTCGCTGCAGTACCTGTCGATGACCGAGAACGGCCCGCTGCACCTGGACGAGAAGCTCAGCCGTGCCCAGTTCGAGGACATGACCTCGGATCTGCTCGAGCGCACCAAGGCTCCCTTCCATCAGGTCATCAAGGATGCGGGCATCTCCGTCTCCGACATCGACCACGTGGTCCTCGTCGGCGGCTCCACCCGTATGCCGGCCGTCACCGAGGCCGTCAAGGAGCTCACCGGCGGCAAGGAGCCCAACAAGTCCGTGAACCCGGACGAGGTCGTCGCCGTCGGCGCCGCGCTGCAGGCCGCCGTCATCAAGGGCGAGCGCAAGGACGTCCTGCTCATGGACGTCACCCCGCTCTCCCTCGGCATCGAGACCAAGGGTGGCGTGATGACCAAGCTCATCGAGCGCAACGCCGCCATCCCCACCAAGACCTCCGAGGTCTTCTCCACCGCCGAGGACAATCAGCCCTCCGTCGCGATCCAGGTGTTCCAGGGCGAGCGTCAGTTCACCCGGGACAACAAGATGCTCGGCACCTTCGAGCTGACCGGCATCGCGCCGGCCCCGCGCGGCATCCCGCAGGTCGAGGTCACCTTCGACATCGACTCCAACGGCATCGTGCACGTGACCGCCAAGGATCGTGGCACCGGCAACGAGCAGTCCATCCAGATCACCGGCGGCTCCGCCCTGTCCGACGAGGACATCGACCGCATGGTGAAGGACGCCGAGGCCCACGCCGCCGAGGACGAGGAGCGTCGCAAGAACGCCGACGGCCGCAACACCCTCGAGCAGCTCGTCTACCAGGGCGAGAAGCTGCTCAAGGACAACGCGGACAAGATCGAGGACGCGGACAAGACCAAGGCCGAGGACGCCATCCAGGAGGCCAAGGATGTGCTGGCCAAGGAGGATGCCTCGACCGAGGACCTCGAGGCCAAGCGCGACTCCCTCAACGAGGCCCTGCAGACCGTCGGCACCGCGATCTACTCGCAGGCCGAGGGTGCTGAGGGCGCCGAGGGCGCGGACGGCGCCTCCGAGGCCGGAGCCGGCCAGTCGTCGTCGGACGAGGACGACGTGGTCGACGCCGAGGTCGTGGACGAGGACGAGGAGAAGAAGTGATGACCGAGGACCGGAGCACTCCTGAGGACCCAGAGCGGCCTGAGGGCGAGCCCGGGTTCTCCTTCACCGACAAGCGCAAGGTGAATCCGGAGGACGGCACCGTCCGTCCCACCGGGGACACCCCCGCGGCCGAGGGCCAGGGGGCCGACGAACCTGTCGACCCCTTCGACGCCGAGGCAGCGGAGCTGTTCGAGCAGGCCGCCCAGGGCGGTGACGACTCCTCGCTCCCGGCCGACGCCGGACGGGTCGCCGAGCTCGAGGGCAAGGTCACCGAGCTCACCGAGCAGCTCAAGCGCGACCAGGCCGAGTACGTCAACTCGCGCCGCCGGATCGAGGGCGCCGCCCAGGTGAGCAAGGATGCGGCGGTCGCCGGAGTCCTGGGCTCGCTGATCGGAGTCCTGGACGACGTGGAGCTGGGCCGCCAGCACGGCGACATCGTCGAGGGCACGCCCTTCCACTCGATCGCCCAGAAGCTCGAGGAGGTGCTCGGCTCGCACGGCCTGCAGCGCTTCGGCGCCGTCGGGGAGGAGTTCGATCCGAACCTCCACGAGGCGCTGATGCACGAGGACGCCGACGATGCCGAAACCGCCACGATCTCGCTCGTCGTGCAGCCCGGCTACGCGATGAACGAGCGGATCCTGCGACCCGCTCGCGTCGGGACCCGCGGCCCCGCCTGAGGTCCAGTCCCCCGAGCGGGCGCGGGGGGCGGGCCGGCGGGCGGGGGTGCAGCTCCCCCGGCGGTGGGAGGGCGCCGCG
>JAKDUN010000036.1 GCA_030457675.1 Brachybacterium sp.
GTTAGGGCGCGTGGTCAGGGGAGTCAATCTTTCGACACCTCTGCGGAGAAGTGTTCTCCAACCGTGATGTGAAGCGCCCGTCAGCGCTTCTTGTGCGTGATCTCGGCATCCGCACTCTCGACGATGCTCTTCGAGCGCGCGTGCTTCTGCCCGCCTCTCCGACGTCCATGATCTCCGACGCGGTCTCCATGGGCCCCGTGCAGCGGCGGCGCTGCGGATCGCGTGTTCGGGGTCGCGGTCGAAAGTCGGAGGTGGACGCACCGTGCGTCGATGGTTCCCTGCCGTGGCCTCCGCTAGCGTCGACTCATGACCGCTGACGCCGAACGCCACCGAGGAGCCCGCTCATCGCCGGCCCTGCTCCGGCTCACGCCCGCGGCTACCATCCTCAGGACGGCGGCCACGATCGGGCTGGGCATGATCCCGATGCACCGGCTGCCTCGAGCAGTGCAGGCCGGGGCCGCCCTCGCCCCGGCCATCGCCCTCACCGGGATCATCGTCGCCGCCCAGCGCCGGACCGGCACAGAGGACGAGGACGAGACGACGGCAGGGCACCCTGCCCCGGCGCCGGCGCCTGCGACGGATCCCGCGACAGACACGGTGGATCCCGTGCCGGCGGACGCGCCGAGCTCGCAGCGGAAGGACCCGACGCGATGGGTGCCGCTGCTGGCCTTCTCGGGCACGATGGGTGCCGCCCTCGCCGGCGCCGTTCTGGCCGGGATCCGGATGGATCGGGCGATCGAGATGGCGCTGCGCCGCCGAGAGGTCCCGGCACCGCGCCTGATCATCGGCCTCGCCTCCGGGGCCGTCTCCCTGGGGATGGACGTGATCGAGAACCGAGCACCGACGAGCAGGTAGGACGCCCTGTCGCCCGGTTCAGCTCGCGCCGAGCCGGCCCGGATCGTTGGTCACGGTTCGAGCTCCGATCGGCGCCGGCCCAACTCCCGCAGCGCACCGTTCAGCGAGGAGCCCTCGAACGGCACTGTCCGCAGGTCCGCGTGCCGTGCAGCGCGCAGTGCGAGCGTCATCGCGCTGCGCGCTGCGGCCTGTGGCAGTCCGATCGCCTCGGCGAAGGCCTCCCAATGGCGTCTGCGAATCGTCGCTGTGCGCCCGTCGACCGGCAGAGCCATCGTGAAATCCCGGTACACCGCCGTGCAGGGGATGTCGTAGATCGGGGCCACCTGCCAGCGTCCGCCTCGGTCGCGCAGCATGGACACGTTCTTGGCATGGAGGTCACCGTTCCCGGTCAGCCACGCGAAGAGGAACTGCAGGTAGAGGTTGCGCGCCGCGATCATCGGGGCGGCCGTGTGCTGGGCGAGAGCCAACACCACCTGCTCGCTGGTGACTGCGTACTTCGCGGCCGGCAGCACGTCGAGCACCTGGCTCGCGTCCTCCATGGCCAGACGTTCAACCGTACCGTCCTGGGTGAGCACCCGATCGAACCGGGTCACCAGCAGACCGGGGACATCATGCACGTCCCGCACCACACGGTGCTGGGCGACGGCGACCTTCAGCCCGCGCGCCGCCCCCAGGTGCAGCTCCTCATTGGCCACCAGGTGCGGATACTGCGGCGGGTCGATCTTCAGCAGAGCACGCTCGCGGTTCGTCGCCAGGGGGGAGGTGAGCATGGTGGCCGAAGCCTTGGCCTGCAGGCCGGGGAGCGCATGGCGGTCCGGCGCGTCGGTGAGCTCGCGGAAGTCCAGCTGTGCGGGATCATCGTCGGCGAGAGCGGCAAGTTCCACGGCTGGCTGATCGGCAGGAACGATCTGCACATCGCCCGGTGCGTCCGCGCCGACGGCGAGTAGGAGGGTCAGCTCGTCATCGGCCGACGTCTTCGCCTCGCGCCGCAGCACGCTCAGGCGGTGGCCCTCGGGAAGCAGGCCGGCGAAGAACGGGGGCAGCCCGCCGCCCGGCCGGATCACGGGCCGGCCCGTGATCGGCAGGGTCGTGGCGACCGCGTCCCCCGTGTACCCCTCGCGATAGCGGAACGTCACCTCACCGGACGGAGCACGTTCGAGGATTCCGGCGAGAACCCCGGCCTTGTGCACATCCGCCCGGTCCACGAATCGCAGGGTCGCGAGATCCGGGAGCGTGCTCACGGTGAGACCTCGAGGTTCAGGCCGAGCACCGCGAGCACGGTGAGCACGGACGCCAGACCAGGGCGTCCGGTGCCGATCTCGATCTCTCGGATCGTGCGATCGGAGAGTCCCGCCAGCTCGCCCAACTGCTGCTGGGTGAGCCCAGCGTCCTTCCGCGCGCGGCGGATCGACCTGCCGATCCCTGCCGCGAGCTCATCGGTGCGTGCCATACCGGAGGAATCCTTCCGAAAGGGAGTCTGATGGTCTTCAGCTTCCCATGTCGGCGGCCAGATCGGAAGCATGCTTCCGAAAGTGTCTGGACGAGGTTGTCCGCGGGCTGTGTCGCCGCTGATCTCGCCAGGACGGAGGAATCCTTCCGATTCCCGGTCCGAGCTGGCCTCAGAGTCCGTCCGGGTCAGTCATCGCCTGGGCCGGTCTCGCGCTCCCACGACTCGACACGCCCGGGCACCACCGCGAACAGAGGATGCACTGCGGGCTCGCGGAGCTGACGCTCCTGCTCCCAGAGATCGGGACTTCGGCGCTCGAGCTTCGCGAGCAGGTGCGTCCACTCGAGAGCGAGCTGGCCGTCGGTGACCGGGATCCGTGCGGGCCCGGCTCCTCGGCGCGGCGGATGTTCGATCCGCGTCCGATCGAAGCGGTATCCGCGCGTGGTGGCCTCCTCGGCGAGCGCCGCGAGATACGCACCGACCGCCAGCTGTGGGTCCGGTTGAGACCGGAACCGCTCCAGCTGCGGATGCGCGCGGTATCCGTTGGTCCGCCCGGCGAGCACCGCCTGGGCGAGCAGCGATTCCCGCCAGCACCCGGTGAGGCCCTGGCGATCGAGATGACGGGGATGCAGGGACCACAGGCGCATCTGCCCATTCTCCCGCACGGGCGGCTCGCCGAGTCCTGCCCCGTCTAAGGTCATTCACCCCGCCGACGATCGTCGGCGGGAGAGCGCGGCATCCTTCTGTAACGTCGCGACCACGCTGACAGCGTGCAGAGCTCCCAGGTCGAGCTCGCCACCTACCCGCAGACGATCGAGGAGAGTCCCTGTGCCCCCACCCTCACTCCTGTCCCACGCCGCCGATCTCGCCCTCTCGGTCGGCATCGGGATGATCCCGCTGCACCGCCTGCCCCGCCCGGTGCAGACCGGTTACGTCGTGCTCCCCGGCGCGTTCACGTCGGCCATCCTGCTCCTCGCGCAGCAGCGCACCGCTCCCCGCTCCGCCGTGATCGAGCGCGAGGGCGGGGGCAGCGACGAACCGTCCCGCGGGCCGAGGAGGCCCACTGCCCGCGAATGCGCCCTGTCCCTCGCCGGAGGCGGCGCGGTGGCCGGCATCGGGGCGGCGAGCATCAGCCTCGACCACGCTTTCGAGAATCTGCTGCGCCGACGGGGCGTGCCCGCTCCGCGCCTGACGATGGGACTCACCTACGGGGCACTCCTGCAGGCGGCGGGCGTGCTCGCGCACCGTGCACCCGCGCACGCGGGGGAGCGGCACGGCGGCAAAGGACCTGAGCAGAGCCCGGACGAGAGCGCGTAGGGACCATTCCGGGCAGAGGCGAGACCGCCCCCTTCCCCGGCTCATCGCACCGATGCTCGTCGTGCGCCGCGCAGCCCACGTCGAGAACCGAGCTCACTTCTCCGCCGAGCGCTGGCTGATCTCCAGGTCCAGCGGGAAGTCGATCGGACTGCCGGGGAACAGCAATCGGCCCGTGGCGTCGGCGGAGTCGCGGATCGCCGACGCCGCGGCCTCGGCCTGCTCCGCCGGGGCGTGGACGATCACCTCGTCATGGAGGAAGAATGCCAGGTGCGCCCGACGGGAGAAGACCGGCCCGGACGGTGCCGCGGTCTGCGCCGGAGGCACCGCCTCGAAGCGAGAGAGACGCAGCCGCAGCGCCGCCATCCACGACAGCGCCCATTCCGCGGCGGTGCCCTGGACCACGAAGTTGCGGGTGAACCGGCCCCGGTCCCGGGCAGCGCGTCGCGCCGCCTCCTGCTGCCCGGAGGCGGCGTCGGGTTGATTCGCGGCGCGCTGAGCCTCGGACCAGGACTCCTCGACGGCGGGGGAGGAGCGCCCCAGCCAGGTGGTCACGGTGCCGCCCCGCTCCCCGGTCGCGGCCGCCCCGTCCACCAGGGCCATCGCTGCGGGGAAGTTCCGCCGCAGCCGCGGCACCACCCGGCCGCTGTCCCCGGAGGTGCCGCCGTAGAGCGCTCCGAGCACCCCGATCTTCGCCTCCTGACGGGTCTGCACGATCCCGGCGTCGACGATCCCGGAGTAGAGGTCCTTCCCGGCACCTGCCGCGATCATCGCTCGGTCCTCGGACATCGCCGCGAGCACGCGGGGCTCGAGCTGCGAGACGTCGGCGCTGACCAGGCGCCAACCCGGATCGGCGCGCAGTGCGGGCCGCAGCTGCCGCGGGATCTGCAGCGCCCCGCCGCCGCTGCTGGCCCAGCGGCCCGTCACCACGCCGCCCGGCACGTAGACGGGACGGTAGCGGCCCTCATGCACCCACTCGTCGAGCCAGGTCCAGCCGTTGGCCGTGAGCAGACGGGACATCTTCTTGTACCGCAGCAGCGGTGTGATCGCCGGATGCTCATGGGACTGCAGCTCCCACTGGGACGTGGAGGGCACATCGATCCCGGCCCGGTGCAGGGCGCGCAGCAGCTTCGGCGGCGAATCGAGCGGCACGAGGGGATCCTCGAGCGCGCGGCGCACCTCGGCACCGGCGGCCACCATCCGTGACGGCGGCGTGCCGGGGGACGGGCGAGCACCGAGCGCTGCGGTGAGGATCCGATCGTGCTCGGCGACATCCCAGGGGATCCCGGCCACCTGCAGCTCGGCAGCGATCAGTGCTCCCGCGGACTCGGCGGCGACCAGCAGCCGCAGCCGGGCCGGGTCCTCCGCCACGCGGATCGCGGCGAGCTGCCGCGAGTGCTCGGCCAAGGTCTCCGCAACGTCGGAGGGCACACCGCCGGAGCGCGAGGGCGTCGCCTCGAGATCGAACAGCGTCGCCCCCGCATCCCGCACCGGCTCCTGGGGATCCAGCGGGGTGTCCCATGCCTCCGCCGCGCGCAGCTCCTCCGCGTCGTGCACGAGCGCTGAGTGACGGACGATCCGGTGCACCAGCCGCAGGTCGTGGCAGCGCTCGATCCTCACCCCGGCCGCGAGCAGCCGCGGATACCAGACCGCCGCATCGCTCCACACCCAGCGCGGGGAATGCTCGGACTCGTACCGGGCCACGAGCGCGAGGAGTCCATCGGCCGCGACCTCCTCGTCCCCGAGCCGTCCGCCGTCCGCATCCAGCATCACCAGATGAGTGCGCCCGTTGTCACCGCGACCGAGGACGCACCACGCGGGCGACACCCGGGCGGACGGCGGGGGAGCGGTCACCAGCCCCGCTCGCGCCAGGCCGGCAGCGAGGGACGCTCCGCGCCGAGCGTCGTGTCGTCCCCGTGTCCGGGGTACACCCAGGTCTCGTCCCCGAGGTGAGCGAAGAGCCGCTGCTCGACGTCGTCGATCAGCTGCGCGAAGCGCTGGGGATCCTGGTCCGTGTTGCCCACCCCGCCCGGGAACAGGGAGTCACCGGTGAAGAGGTGGTCGCCCTCGTCCCCGGCGCGCAGCAGCACGGCGACGGAACCGGGGGTGTGGCCCCGCAGATGGATGATCTCGACCTGCTGCTCGCCGAACCCGAGCACGTCCCCGTGCGCCAGTGGCAGATCGATCCGCTCCGTGATCTCCTTGGCATCCGCCTCCCCGGCAGCGGTGCGGGCGCCCGTGGCCGCCATCATCTCTGCGAGCGCACCCACGTGATCGTGGTGGCTGTGCGTGGTGACGATGAGGTCCAGCTCGTTGTGCTTCCCTCCCGCGGCGACCATGCGGCGCAGCGCGTCGGTGTCCGCGGCGGCATCGATCAGCAGCTGCGCGCCCGTCGTCCGACAGGTCAGCAGGTAGGCGTTGTTGTTCATCGGTCCCACGGAGAGCTTGCGGATCTGCAGGTGACGGAGATCGCGCACCATCGGCTCACCTCCGGGCTCGACGTGTCCGGTGTACTCGTGATCGCTCATGGACCCAGTATGTCGCCCACCTCTCCTCCGAACAACTGTTCGAAGGTCGGGTTCCGCCCCTAAGATGGCCCGGTGAGTGAATCCCTGGTCGTCCGTGGTGCGCGCGAGCACAACCTCAAGAACATCGACATCGACATCCCCCGCAACAAGCTGGTGGTGTTCTCCGGGCTGTCCGGCTCCGGGAAGAGCTCCCTGGCGTTCGACACCATCTTCGCCGAAGGTCAGCGCCGGTACGTGGAGTCGCTGTCTGCCTACGCCCGGCAGTTCCTGGGCCAGATGGACAAGCCCTCCGTCGACCTCATCGAAGGACTCTCCCCGGCGGTCTCGATCGATCAGAAGTCGACCAACCGCAACCCGCGCTCCACCGTCGGCACCATCACCGAGGTCTACGACTACCTGCGCCTGCTCTTCTCCCGCACCGGTGAGCAGCACTGCCCCGTGTGCGGCGAGCTGGTCACCTCCTCCTCGGCGGAGCAGATCGTGGACACCCTGCTCGCCGAGGAGCCCGGCACCCGCTTCCAGCTGCTGGCCCCCGTGGTCCAGGGCCGCAAGGGCGAGCACGTCGACCTCCTCAGCTCGCTGCGCTCCCAGGGCTTCGCCCGTGCTCGCATCGACGGGAAGAACCGCCGGCTCGACGAGGAGATCACCCTCGACAAGAAGTTCAAGCACAGCATCGACGTGGTCGTGGACCGGCTCGCCGCCAAGCCGGACTCGCGCCGCCGCCTCACCGACTCGGTGGAGACCGCGCTGCGGCTCGCCGAGGGGATCCTGGCAGTCGACTTCGTGGATCTGGACGAGGACGATCCGGGCCGCGACCGCCGCTTCTCCGAGAAGCGCGCCTGCCCCAACGACCATCCGCTGGCGATCGACGACATCGAGCCGCGCACCTTCTCCTTCAACGCGCCCTACGGCGCCTGCCCCGAGTGCACCGGCCTCGGTCAGCGCCTCGAGGTCGACCCCGAGCTGGTGATCCCTGACGAGGACCTCTCCCTGGCCGAGGGCGCGATCGCCCCCTGGGCCATGGGCCACGCCGACCGCCACCTCGAGGTGATGGCCGGCCTCGCCGAGGAGCTCAGCTTCTCCATGGATGCTCCGTGGCGGGCCCTGCCGCAGCGCGCCCAGGAGGCGCTGCTGCACGGCAAGGACCACCAGGTCCACGTGAAGTACCGCAACCGGTTCGGCCGCGAGCGCACCTACTCCACCGGCTTCGAGGGCGTCATGCACTTCCTCGAGCGCCGCCACAACGACACCGAGTCGGACTGGGCCAAGGACCGCTACGAGCAGTTCATGCGCGAGGTCCCCTGCCCCGCCTGCCAGGGCGCGCGCCTGCGGCCCGAGGTGCTCGCGGTGACCGTGGGCGGTCGCTCCATCGCCGAGGTCACCGAGATGTCGATCCGTGAGGCCCACGCCTTCCACGAGAGCCTCGAGCTCGGAGTGCGGGAGGCGAAGATCGCCGACGAGGTGCTCCGCGAGATCCGCTCCCGGCTCGGCTTCCTGCTCGACGTGGGCCTGGACTACCTCACCCTCGCCCGCGCCGCCGGCACCCTCTCCGGGGGTGAGGCCCAGCGCATCCGGCTCGCCACCCAGATCGGCTCCGGCCTGGTGGGTGTGCTGTACGTGCTCGACGAGCCCTCGATCGGCCTGCACCAGCGGGACAACGCCCGTCTGATCGGGACCCTCGAACGACTGCGCGACCTCGGCAACACCCTGATCGTCGTCGAGCACGACGAGGACACCCTGAACTCCGCCGACTGGGTGGTGGACATCGGCCCCCTGGCCGGCGAGCACGGCGGCCGGGTGGTGCACTCCGGCGGGATCGAGGAGCTCAAGCGCAATCCCGACAGCCTCACCGGCCGCTACCTCTCCGGCGAGCTGGAGATCCCGCTGCCCGCCGAGCGTCGACCGATCGACACAGACCGGATGCTCACCGTCGTCGGCCCCCGCGCGAACAACCTCGCCGGGCAGGACGTCGCCTTCCCGCTCGGGGTGCTCACCGCGATCACCGGCGTCTCCGGCTCCGGGAAGTCCTCGCTGGTCAACGACATCCTGTTCTCGGTGCTCGCCAAGGAGCTCAACCGCGCCCGCATCGTGCCCGGCCGCCACAAGCGGGTCACCGGCCTCGAGCACCTCGACAAGGTGGTCCACGTGGACCAGTCACCCATCGGCCGCACCCCGCGCTCGAACCCCGCCACCTACACCGGGGTGTGGGACCGGGTGCGCACCCTGTTCGCCCAGACCAACGAGGCGAAGATCCGCGGGTACACCGCCGGCCGCTTCTCCTTCAACGTCAAGGGCGGCCGCTGCGAGGCCTGCTCCGGCGACGGCACGCTGAAGATCGAGATGAACTTCCTGCCGGACGTGTACGTCCAGTGCGAGGTCTGCCACGGCCAGCGGTACAACCGCGAGACCCTCGAGGTGAAGTTCAAGGACAAGAACGTCGCCGAGGTGCTGGGCATGTCCATCGCAGAGGCGCTCGAGTTCTTCGACGCGGTTCCCGCGATCCGCCGGCAGATGCAGACCCTGGTCGATGTGGGCCTGGGCTACGTCAAGCTCGGCCAGTCCGCCACCACCCTCTCCGGCGGCGAGGCGCAGCGCGTCAAGCTCTCCTCCGAGCTGCACAAGCGTTCCAAGGGCCGCACCATCTACGTGCTCGACGAACCCACCACAGGGCTGCATTTCGAGGACGTCCGCAAGCTGCTCGAGGTGCTCAGCGGCCTCGTCGACCGGGGCAACACCGTGCTCGTCATCGAGCACAACCTCGATGTCATCAAGACCGCCGACCACGTCATCGACCTCGGCCCCGACGGAGGCTCCGGCGGCGGGCGGGTCGTCGCCACCGGCACCCCCGAACAGGTCGCCGAGACCCCCGGCTCCTACACCGGCCATTTCCTCGCTCCGATGATCGCGAGCGGACGGGTGGGCCGCTCGCCACGAAGCGCCGAGCGCTGATCCGGTGATGGCTGATCCCGCGACCTACCGGCCCGCCACCGGCACCATCCCCACCCGCCCGGGGGTGTACCGGTTCCGGGACGAGCACGACCGCGTCATCTACGTGGGCAAGGCGAAGAACCTCCGCCAGCGCCTGGTGAACTACTTCCAGGACCTCGCCGTCCTCCACGAGCGCACCCGGCGGATGGTCACCACCGCCGCGAGCGTCGAGTGGACCGTGGTGGGCACCGAGGTCGAGGCGCTCACGCTCGAGTACACCTGGATCAAGGAGTTCGACCCGCGGTTCAACGTCAAGTTCCGCGACGACAAGTCCTACCCGTATCTGGTGATCACGATGGGGGAGCAGGTGCCGCGGGTGCACATCACCCGTCGGCCCCGCGCCAAGGGGGACCGCATCTTCGGCCCCTATCCGCAGGTGGGTGCGATCCGCGAGACCCTCGACCTGATGCTGCGGGTGTTCCCGATCCGCTCCTGCACCGCCGGGGTGTACCGCCGCGCCGAGCGCTCCGGCCGGCCCTGCCTGCTGGGCTTCATCGGCAAGTGCGCCGCCCCCTGCGTCGGCGACATCAGCGAGGACGAGCACCGGAGGCTGGCCGAGCAGTTCGCGGACTTCATGGCCGGCAACACCTCGACCTACACCCGCCGCATCGAGCACCAGATGAAGGCCGCGGCCGCGGCGATGGACTACGAGACCGCCGCGAGCCTGCGCGATGATCTCCAGGCCCTGGAGAAGGTGATGGAGAAGAACTCCGTCGTGCTCTCCGACGCCACCGACGCCGACCTCATCGGCCTCGCCCAGGACGAGCTCGAGGCCTCCGTGCAGGTCTTCCACGTGCGCGGCGGCCGGATCCGCGGCCAGCGCGGCTGGACCGCCGAGATCCTCGACGAGTCCGCAGCCCCTGAGCTCATCGAGCGAGCGCTGACCACCCTGTACGCCGAGGGCACCGCGCCCAAGGAGGTGCTGGTCCCGGTGCTGCCCGCGAACCGGGCGCAGATCCAGGAGCTGATGGGCGCCCGGGTCGACCTGCGGGTGCCCCAGCGCGGGGAGAAGAAGGACCTGCTGCGCACCGTCGGCGACAACGCCACCGAGGCGCTGCGCCTGCACCGCCTCAAGCGCACCGGGGACCTCACCGCCCGCACCAAGGCCCTCGAGGACCTGGGGGAGGCGCTCGACCTGTCCGAGCCGCCGCTGCGCATCGAGTGCTTCGACATCTCCCACTCCTCGGGCACCAACGTCGTCGGCTCCCAGGTGGTGTTCGAGGACGGCCTGCCCAAGAAGAGCGAGTACCGCCGCTACTCCGTCAGCGGCCAGGCCGCCCGCGACGACACCGCCTCGATGCACGACGTGATCACCCGTCGGCTGAAGCATCACCTCGACCCGCCCGAGCAGACGGATGACGAGAAGCGGCGCTTCGCCTACCCGCCCTCCCTCATCCTGGTCGACGGCGGCCCGCCCCAGGTCGCCGCCGCTCAGCGCGCCATGGACGATCTCGGGATCACCGACATCGCCCTGGCCGGGATCGCCAAGCGCCTCGAGGAGATCTGGCTGCCCGGGGACGAGCACCCGGTGATCCTGCCGCGCACCAGTGAGGCGCTGTTCCTGGTGCAGCGGCTGCGGGACGAGGCCCACCGCTTCGCGATCACCTACCACCGCTCCAAGCGCGGCCGCGCCATGCAGGCCAGCGCCCTGGACGGGATCCCCGGACTGGGACCCGCCCGCCGACGCACCCTGCTGGACCGCTTCGTGACCGTCTCCGCGATCCGGGAGGCGGGCGAGGATGAGCTGGCCCAGGTGAGCGGGATCGGACCCGCGTTGGCCTCACAGATCGCGCTCGCGCTACGATCCGAGGAGGGGAGCGCAGCGGAGTCGGACGCGAACGCGGAAGCGGACACCGTCATCGAGGACGAGGCGCTCGGCCTCGCCGTGGACACGGCGACCGGCGAGATCATCGACCGCTGACCATCCCTCTGCCCGCTGCCCCCTGTCCTGGAAGGAGTGCACGTGACCGAGGACCATGCCCCCGTCCCGGGCGCCGACACCCGTGGCGACGTCGTCATCATCACCGGTCTGGCCGGCGCCGGGCGCGAGACGGCAGCACATGCCCTGGAGGACATGGGCTGGTACGTCGTCTACAACATCGCCCCACAGCTGATCGGCACGCTGTACGACCTGCGCGCCACCGCCGTGGGCCGCGAGAATCGCTTCGCAGTGGTGGTCGATCCGCGCTCCGGCCCGTTCTTCAACGAGCTCTCCGACGTGGTGGCCGAGCTGCGCAAGGCCGATCTGCGGCTGCGCCTGCTGTTCCTCACCGCCGATGAGTCGACCCTGGTGCGCCGCTTCGACTCGGTGCGCCGCCCCCACCCGCTCCAGGGCGAGGAAGGGGTGCTGGAGGGCATCCGCCGGGAACGGGAGATGCTCGCCCCGTACCGCCGGATAGCGGATCTGGTCGTGGACACCTCCCCGCTGAACGTGCACCAGCTGACCATGAAGATGCGCACCGTCTTCGGCACCAGCGAGGAACAGCAGCTGACGGTGACCATGCTGTCCTTCGGGTTCAAGTACGGGATCCCGCTGGAGGCGGACCATGTCAGCGATGTCCGCTTCATCCCCAACCCCTACTGGATCCCAGAACTCAAACCCCTGCGTGGCACGGATGCCGCCGTGTCGGAGTACGTGCTGGGGGATGCGAACGCGGGCGAGTTCGTGAGCCGCTACCTGGAGATGATCACGCCCGCGCTGCGCGGCTACACCGCTGAGAACAAGCACTTCACCACCCTCGCGATCGGCTGCACCGGGGGCAAGCACCGCAGCGTCGCGGTCGCCGAGAAGATCGGCGACGAGCTGCGCAGGGCCGGGCACGCCGTCCGGATCCGCCACCGCGACCTGGGGCGCGAATGAGCATCGCACCCCGCTCCGGTGGATACCGCCTGCGCGGCGCGGACCGCTCCGCCAGCGCCCGTCGCGGACGCCGCGGCGACCCGCAGCGTCCATTGCGGGTGGTCGCGCTCGGCGGTGGGCACGGCCTCGCCGCGAACCTGCGCGCCCTGCGACTGCTGGCCGACGACATCACCGCGGTGGTCACCGTCGCGGACAACGGCGGCTCCTCCGGCCGGATCCGCACCGAGATGCCGGTGCTGCCGCCCGGTGATCTGCGCATGGCGCTCGCAGCACTGTGCGAGGACTCCGACTGGGGCTCGATCTGGGGCGATGTCATCCAGCACCGCTTCGCGACCGAGGGCCAGCTCGACGGACACGCCCTGGGCAATCTGCTGATCGTCGCGCTGTGGCAGATCCTCGATGACCCCATCGAAGGCCTGGACCAGATGGCCGAGCTGCTCGGTGCCCGCGGTCGCGTGCTGCCGATGGCGCTGGAACCCCTGGACATCGAAGCCCACGTGCGCGGCGCCGACGGCACGCTGCGCACGGTCTCTGGGCAGTGGCAGGTGGCGACCGCCGAGGGTCGCGTCGAGGACGTGCGCCTGATCCCCGACCGCCCGCGCGTCCCGCAGGACGTCATCGATGCCCTGGGGCGCGCGGACTGGATCATCGTCGGCCCCGGCTCCTGGTACACCTCGGTGCTCCCGCACCTGATGATCCCCGAGATCGCCGAGGCGATCCGCACCAGTCCTGCCCGGGTCTGCATCACCACCAACCTCACGGTGGGGACCCAGGAGGCGGAGGGCATGACCAGCCAGGACATGCTCGAGGTGCTCGTGAACGCCTCACGGGGCTGCCATTTCGATGCGCTGCTGGCGGACCCGACCACGCTCGAGGACGCCCTGGAGCTCGCGGAGGACGCCCGCTCCCGTGGCATCAGGACCCTCCTGCGCCAGGTGAGCGTGGGCGACGGCACTCCCCATCACGACCCGGTGCGCCTCGCCGCCGCGTACCGTGATCTCTTCGACGACGCCTACGGCGACGTCGAACCCGAGCACGAGGGCGCCGCGCTCCGCACTGCGGAGCCTGCGGCGGCTCCCGCGACGACCAGGACCGAGGAGGACACGCATGGCTCTGACGGGTGAGGCGAAGGAGGAGCTGAGCCATCACGAGGTGAGCCGCCCCTCCGCACGCAAGGCCGAGGCGGCGGCGATGCTCCGCTTCGCCGGCGGACTGCATCTGGTGGCCGGTCGGGTGGTGGTCGAGGCGGAGCTGGACTCCGCGGCCGTCGCACGGCGTCTCCACGGGATCATCTCCGACATGTACGGACATCGAGCCGAGCTGGCCGTTCTCGCGCCGTCCGGGATCCGCCGCACCACGCGCTACATCGTCCGGGTCGAGCGGGAGGGCGGGATGCTCGCGCGGCAGGCCGGTCTGCTGGATGCGCGCGGCCGCCCGGTGCGGGGCATGCCGCCGTTCGTGGTCGGCGGTGCGACGGTCGACGCGGAAGCCGCCTGGCGCGGTGCCTTCCTCGCCCGCGGCACGCTCACCGAGCCGGGCCGCTCCTCGGCGCTCGAGCTGTCCTGCCCGGGGCCCGAGGTCGCGCTGGCGATGGTGGGGGCGGCTCGCCGCCTGGGCGTCGCCTCGAAGGCTCGCGAGGCCCGCGGCACCGACCGGGTGGTGCTGCGCGACGGCGACGCGATCTCGATGCTGCTGTCCCGCATGGGGGCCCCGGAGACCGTGAAGACCTGGGAGGAGCGTCGCACCAAGCGCGAGGTGAAGGCGACCGCCCACCGACTGGCGAACTTCGACGATGCGAACCTGCGGCGCTCCGCCCGGGCCGCGGTGGCCGCGGGTCAGCGGGTCCAGCGCGCCCTGGAGATCCTCGGCGACGAGGTGCCCGAGCATCTCCAGTCCGCAGGCAGTCTCCGCCTGGAGCACCGCCAGGCGAGCCTCGAGGAGCTCGGACGCCTGGCGGACCCGCCACTGACCAAGGACGCCGTGGCGGGACGCATCCGGCGTCTGCTGGCGACCGCGGACAAGCGCGCCGAGGAACTCGGAGTGCCCGGGACCGACCAAGGTGTGGACGAGGAGCGGCTGCCCCCGTCACCGGACCCCGGTCATTGATAGGATCGTCACGGCCGTCGGGTGAATCCGGCGCCGTCCGAGCGTACGAGGGCGTGCGCGCCACTTCAGTACCGGAATTTCGCAGCCCCGCTGTGAATCTAGGAGGAACCTTTGACTGTCAAGGTTGGAATCAACGGCTTCGGCCGCATCGGCCGTAACTTCCTGCGCGCCGCCCTCGAGCAGAAGGCGGATATCCAGATCGTCGGTGTGAATGACCTCACCGATAACGCGACGCTCGCGAACCTCATCAAGTATGACTCCATCGGTGGCGTGCTGCCGTACGACGTCTCCTTCGACGACGACTCGATCACCGTCGGCGACAGCTCCTTCAAGGCCTTCGCCGAGCGCGACCCGAAGAACATCCCGTGGGGCGAGATCGGCGCGGAGATCGTTGTCGAGTCCACCGGCATCTTCACCGACGCCGAGAAGGCCAAGGCTCACATCGAGGCCGGCGCCAAGAAGGTCATCATCTCCGCTCCGGCGAAGAACGAGGACGCGACCTTCGTGATCGGTGTGAACGACGGGGACTACGACCCCGCGACGCACGACATCATCTCCAACGCCTCCTGCACCACCAACAGCCTCGCGCCGGTGGCGAAGGTGCTGAACGACGAGTTCGGCATCGTCAAGGGTCTGATGACCACGATCCACGCGTACACCTCCGACCAGTCGCTGCAGGACGGCCCGCACAAGGATCCGCGCCGTGCCCGCGCCGCCGCGCTGAACATCATCCCGACCACCACCGGTGCGGCCAAGGCCGTGGCCCTGGTGCTCCCGGAGCTCAAGGGCAAGCTGGACGGCTACTCGCTGCGCGTCCCGGTCCCCACCGGCTCGATCACCGACCTCGTCTTCGAGGCCGAGCGCGAGGTCTCCGCCGAGGAGGTCAACGCTGCGCTGAAGAAGGCCGCAGAGGGCCCGCTCAAGGGCGTCATGCGCTACACCGAGGACCCGATCGTCTCCAAGGACATCGAGGGCGATCCGCACTCCTCGATCGTCGATGGGCAGCTGACCAAGGTCATCGGCAACCAGGTCAAGGTCTTCACCTGGTACGACAACGAGTGGGGCTTCTCGAACCGCCTCGTCGAGCTCTCGCAGCTCGTCGGCAAGTCCCTCTGATCCCGGAGTCGTCCCGCTGACGACCAGGACAGTCCCGGAGCCCGCCGGCCGCCCCCCCCCCCGGGGGGGGGGGCGGGGGGGGCCGGCGGGGCCCCCCGCCCGGCGGC
>JAKDUN010000385.1 GCA_030457675.1 Brachybacterium sp.
CCACCGCGGCCGACGAGGCCCGCGCGCAGCGCCTCGCTACCTACGCCGACCGCTGCGCGCTCCTCGCCGCCCGCACCGCCGGCCGCGACCCTGCCCTCCTCGAGGGCGCCGTCGAGGTCCGAGACATGGCCTCACGCGCCCAGATCCTCCTTGACGCGATCCACCGCACCCGCGCGACGACCGCACCGAAGCGCGTCGCCTGACCCTCCAAGGAGCCCCTGTGAACCCGAGCCGCCCCATCAACCCTGACGACTGCGAGCGGATCGTCACCCGCCCGCAGTCCGGCGACGAGGGTGCTCATCCTGGGGGTAACAGCGTGCGAGCCCATCGACCCCACGGAGCCGGTGTCCACCGCTGAGGGATACGCCATCGCCTACGTGATCGACGGCGACACCATCGACGTCACCACCCCCAGCGGCGAGACTCAGCGCGTCCGGCTACTCGGCATCAACACCCCCCCCGAGGTCTCCCACAATGACGAGCCAGCTCAGTGCGGGGGAGAGGAGGCCACTGAACAGCTCCGTGCACTGCTTCCCGAGGGAACGAGCGTGCACCTCCAATCCGACACAGCAGCCGACGATGAGGACCGCTACGGCAGGCTCCTGCGCTACGTGGAGCTCGAGACCGGCGCCGACGTCGGGCACGAACTCATCAGCGCTGGCTACGCCCACGCCTGGGTACCAGCCTCCGTCCCAGACCCCGACCGCCTAGACGCCTACCAGGACGCCACCGACGAGGCCGAAGCCGCCAACGCCGGCTCCTGGGCCACCTGCCCATCCCTTGGCGAGAGCCGGTGACCGCCGACGAACCGCAGGACTTCCGGTGGCATGAAGGGAGGGGACGGCCTACCGCGCCGTCCCCTCCCGTCACTTCCGGTGTCGCCCGCCGCGAACCCGAGGGCTCCGGCCCTGCTCCTCGCGCAGCCGCAGCGCGGCCGTAGCGAGATTGAGCAGTGCCGTCACCAGTGCTGCCACCGCCAGCGCCTCTGCGATGTCCCGACTCACCTCCTCCCGCCGAGTGGGCGCGCCAGACTACGCACCATCCCCGACGCCCGATAGCCCACCGACGTACCCGCGCACGCCGGCCCGGCGAGTCACGACTGAACGCGCTGCAGCACCCCCAGTGGTGCGCATATTTACCCTCACGCGCCCTGGCTTGGTGGCGCCCTCCGTGGTGCGCTGATTTACCCTCACGTGCCCTGGCTTGGTGGCGCCCTCCGTGGTGCGCATATTTGCCCTCACGGGTGCGCAGATTTACCCTCAGGCGCCCCGCACGCACATAGACGCGCTGCTCACAGCGAAGTCGCGCGAGCGACCCCTAGCTGCCGTACCTCTGCAGCTCGCGGTCCAAAGCGGTGAGCGCCCACTGTGGGGAGCGATCCTCGCCCCGGTTCATCAGCTGGGCCACCAGCCCGTTCATGAAGGTGTGTAGATGATCCAGCACAACCACATCGCCCCTGACGCCGAGCGTGCGAAGGGCCTGCGCACACACGTCTCGGATGGTCCCGTCGACCTCCCGCCAGGCCGGCTGCAGGCCAGGCTCCGTGAGTGCACACGCACTCAGAGCGATCAGTACGGACGACTCGAGCCGGCGCTCAGCATCGAGCGGCAGCAGGGAGGTGAGCAAGGCTCGCGCCCGCTCCGGCCCGATCTCACGATCATCGGGCAGGGCACTGACCCGATCCCGGACACTCGGCGCGATCGCCTCCAGCGCTCGCTCGCGCACCACCGCATGGCTCGGCATCGTGTAGATGCATCGAGCTCGGCGCCACACCAGCCTCATCAGCCAGAGCCTTCACCGTCAGCGACGCGACACCCGTACTCGCGATCAGACGCCATGCCGCAGCGATCACCTTGATGTCGCGCGCACGGATGTTCTCAGCGTTGGTGGCCACACCCCATGATTCCACCAGCAGGGAGGACCCTATTGCGATGCGGCGTCGTGATGCCCGCGCTTGTCTCTGCATGAGACGTCTTCGACCGCTGTCTCTTGCCGCACACGCCACCGCAACCACTGGGAGAAGCTCATGAACTGGAACCCCTTCAAGCAAGGTCACGCCGACTTTGCACCGAACCCACTCGGGGTCATCGACGAAGCGCCTGTCCTTGACGCGACGGGCAGTGGATGAGGCCCTCGAGCGTCCCCGTGAGCGGACGGCCCTGCAGTTCCTCGACCTGCTGGTGAAGCAGAACGGAGGCCGGGAGGACCGAGGAACGCGAGGTCTTCGTGAGCGCTTAACGCGCAACACCGCGCAACCGATCCCCCCGAGCAGCAGCGCGCCCTCCTCGCGCGGTTCGAGGCGACCATGACCGAAGACGATGCCCATGAACTTGAGCTGCTCATAGCTGAACTCGGCGACCATTCCGACGAGACACGGCAGGGCTGATGGCTACGCCACGGTTCACCTCCCACGAGACGCCGCTCGCACGCCGCCTGCTCGCCTTCGGTCTCGCGCTCGCATCGGCGGTCGCTGGCATCATCGTTCTGCTCTGCGTGTCATCCCTAGGTGTAGCTGGCGTCCAGGACCTGCTCAGTGTGTCGCTCCCTGAGTTGATGGCGCCTGATCCCAACACGCTCGGCGTCCAATGGCTAGTGGTCCGGGGCTGGCTGATCGTCTGCACTCCGGTGGCGATCGCCTCCGGGATCGGGGCGCGGCACGTGCTGCACTTCTCTCGTAGAACTGCCGAGTCCCACTTGGTGCAGCAGCCCCGGTGAAGGCAGGGGCTCTGAGGAGTTAGATGTTGCGGGTCATGACGTTGTAGTCACGGAGCGGGGATGAAGGAACGGGTCCCTGACCGGCACGATGGGTGGTGTCTAGACATCCG
>JAKDUN010000386.1 GCA_030457675.1 Brachybacterium sp.
CCCCCTGCGGCCCCTCGGAAGAGCCGCACGGGCCTGTACATCGGAATCGCGTGCGGCTGCCTGCTGCTGGTCTTCATCCTGGTCGCGGCGATTGGTGCGGGGGTGTGGATGTTCTCCCGCGACGACGGACGGGAGGACCCCACCGCCGGTCCTTCCACCAGCGAGTCCTCCCCGGAGGATCCCAGTGAGGATCCCAGTGAGGACCCGACGGACGAGCCCACGCAGGAGCCCACCGACGAGGAGTCCGAGGACCCCACCGACGAGCCGACGGACGAGCCGACGCAGGAGCCCACGGGCGATTCGGCGGGCACAGCCGAGTTCGAGGCCAACGTCTCCCCGGCCGAGGAGGGCACCACGCTCGATACCGGGACAGAGACTCTGACCACCGAGAACGGCAAGTTCATCGGAGTGGAGGTGACCCTGACGAACACAGGAGAGACGGAGATCGCCCTGGGCTTGGACCGTTTCGGGTTCATCGACGTCGACGGCACCGAGTACCCGCTCATGCACGGCGTCTTCTCCGGCGCCGGGCCGATCGAGCCGGGCGAGGAGGCGCGCGCACAGCTGTACGCCGACGTCCCTGAGGACGCGGAGCTGGAGACGGTCACCTACAACCCGGCATCCGGCTCCGGCGGGCAGTCGGTCTCGATGCCCGTGGGCTGATCCGACCGTCCGGTCAGCTGCGGCCGAACTGCTGGACAGCGGCATGATCCGGGCTCGGGCGGCCGGGCGTCCAGGGAAAGAACAGCCTCGCCACAGGGGTTTTTCCAGGAGACGTCGTCTACTGGAGCCAACGCGTCACCGGAGGACCCGCCGACTGAGGAGGAAGCGGGATCCACATATCCGGGGCGCGGGGGAAAGGGATGGCCCCGGCTCGTGGGGACGAGCCGGGGCACTTTTCTGTCCGGGGTCGGGCCCGCCGACTCCTGGGTCAGTTTGCCGCCCGGGCGGGCTCGTGCTGCGGCCGCCGCCCGGCGGCCCGCACCACGCTCAGGTGCACCCCCAGCACGATCGCACCGACCCCGAGGGCGGTGGCCACGACGATCAGCGGCTCGCTGCGCAGCAGCTGGGGGATCAACCGAGAGGGCACGAGAGCGGCGAAAGCGAAGGCGGCGAGGGTGCCCAGATAGGACCCGACCATGAAGCCGCGATGAACCCCCACGTTCCCGGCGCGGATCCCGACGATCGCCGCGACCATGCACATAAGCGTCCAGACGGACAGTCCGTGCAGCCACGAGGAACCGTCGGGAGCGATCCAGAAGCTGGAGATGCACACCACGAGGATCGCGGTCACCCAGCTGGTCCCGAGCACCCGGTGTGCGAGGTCGCGACGGCGGCGCAGGATCTGCAGCGGCCCCAGCAGCAGGACGTAGCAGGCGGCGAGGGCGTGCAGGGTGATCACTGGCGTTAGGGCGTCCATGGAGTGCACGATAGTGTCGCTATCCACCCTTCGCCATCAGGATAGTTGCTGTTCGTAGCACTATCCACGGCGCCGACGAGGGTTCAGGGAAGGAGGGCAGCGATGCTGTTGGCGGAGCTGGCCGAGGCCAGTGGGGTCTCCCCCGCATCGATCAAGTACTACCGGCGCGAGGGGCTGCTGCCCGCAGGTGCCCGGGTCACCGCGACCAGGCAGGACTACGGCCCGCGCCATCTCGAGCGCCTCGCGCTCATCCAGGTGCTGCGGGAGGTCGCGGACGCTCCGATCTCCCGCATCGCCCGGCTCACCGCGATTCTCGACGACCCGGGACGGTCGCTGCTGGACGCGCTCGAGGCGGCCCAGCAGCTCTCCCTCGGGCTTTCCGAGCCGCAGGAGGCAGGCGCCAGGGACCGGGCGGAGCATCCTTCGATAGCCCCGCTGCTAAACCGGCTCAGCTGGCCGGAGGCGGATACGGCACCGCGTCGGGCGCTGGACGATCTGCTGCATTCGCTCGATCACTGGGGCGTGCCGACGGATATCGAGGTGCTGCACCGCTACGCCGTGCCGATGGCAGAGATCGCACGGGCGGACGTGACCTCGGTGCGGGACCTTTCCGGTGACGAGGACGACTCCACGGTCAGCGACGACGTGCAGGTGATGCGCGCGGTGGCCGGGGCAATCGCCTTCGACCGGCTGGTGCGGCTGCTGCGCGCCCTCGGCCACAGCTCATACAGCATCCTCGACGCCCGGGACCGTGGGCTTGGATCAGTCCAGGAGCGTGGGGACCGCTGAGCTCCTGGTTCAACGCCGCAGGTCGATCCCGAACACCCGACGGATCTGCGCCACCGCGTGGCGCGTGAAGCGCCGGTCCGAGGGCGTGGAGGCGAAGGGCAGCACCAGACCCGGATGGTCGGGGTGCGTGACCCGGCCGTGCGTGGCCCCGGGGGTGACCACGAATCCCACGGACTCCATGCGGCGCAGCAGCTCCCGGCGCGAGGTGGGGTGACGGGTCCCCTGACCGCCACGTGCGCTCGGCCCTGCGGCCTCCTCGGCGATGTCCGGAGCGGGCTCGTAGTCCTCCGGCCGCACCGAGAGTGCATAGCGGGTGGAGAACAGGCCGATCACGGCGTTGTCCGCCCGGCGCACCTGCACCACCGCCTCGGCGCGGAGGAAGTGGTCGCTGGCACCGGCATCCGCAGTCCAGGCATCCTCCGGATCGGCGACGGTCTGGACGATCTGCTCCGAGGGCAGGCCGTGGACCCCGACGGAGCGGATGTCCGCATCGTCGATCCGCAGCGGCCGCGGCAGCGGGCGGGGGTCCTCGGCGCTCAGGGAGTGCACGGCGTCCGCTGGTGGGGCCGGCAGGGTGCGTGGCAGCGCGACGGTGCGGGCA
>JAKDUN010000387.1 GCA_030457675.1 Brachybacterium sp.
TGATCGGCGAGCGTCCCGCCGACAGCGCCCTTGAATGCCTGGATGAATCCCATGTCAGCTCCTTCGTTCCCCCGAGACTGTGTGATCGGGGACATGCTATCGCGGACCTCCCGAATACTCGCTGGATCCCCGGGCTACCGTCGCCGGGTATGGAGCGAAAGCAGTGCAGGGAGTGGGCGGAGCGCCACCAGGTTGCGCTCTATCTGCTCACGATCGGGGCGGGCGTGGCTCTCGGGGCGCTGCTGCCCGGGCTGGCTCCGACTCTCGAGCTCGCGGTGGAGCCCTCGATCGCCGCCCTGCTGCTGGTGACCTTCCTCGGAGTGCCGCTGACGCGTCTGGGTGCCGCGCTGCGGGATGGCCGCTTCCTGCTGACGCTGCTGGCGGTCAACTTCCTGGCCGTCCCCCTGATCGTCTGGGTGCTGACCCGCCCCTTGACCGGCTCCCCCGAGCTGCTGATCGGTGCCCTGCTGGTGCTGCTGGCACCCTGCATCGACTACGTCATCGTGTTCACCGCGCTAGCGGGAGGCGCGCAGGAGCGGCTGCTCGCTGCGACGCCAGTACTGATGCTCGCCCAGATGCTGGCCCTGCCGGTGCTGGTGCCGATGCTCAGCGGAGGCGCAGCGCTGGGGATGATCGAGCCCGTCCCGTTCGTGCGGGCCCTGGTGCTGCTGGTGCTGCTCCCGCTGCTGGTGGCCGTCCTGATCCAGCGCGTCGGCCCGCGGTGGGACCTCTCCCCCGCGATGGTGCCGCTGATGGTGCTGGTGCTGGTCACGGTGGTCGCGTCCCAGACCCAGCGCGTGCTCGGCGCGGGCACGCCGCTGCTGGCCCTGGTGCCGATCTACGCCGGATTCCTGGTCCTGGCGACGGCCGCCGGGACACTGGTCTCCCGGCTCGCGAAGCTCGGGGTTGGAGAATCCCGCTCCCTGACCTTCTCTGCGGCGACCCGCAACTCCCTCGTCGTGCTGCCGCTGGCCCTCGCGATGCCGTCCCCGCTGGTGCCCGCCGCCGTGGTCACCCAGACCCTTGTCGAGCTGCTCGGCATGGTGGTGCTGGTGCAGGTGCTGCCGCGGCTGCTCAGGACTCCGCGTGCTGACTCTCCCCGCGCTGGCATGGGCGGCTCAGGATCGCGGTGAGGACGTCGGACTTGGCGTCCGCGTAGTCGTTCATGTCCTCCCAGACCCTGGTGGCGAGCTCGCGCTTGGTCTCCGCGTAGAGCGCACGATCCGCGGCGTCGGTCCGCAGCCGATCGCGCGGCCGGAGATACGCCTCAATGCCCATGTCACCCTGCTCGAGCAGATGGACGTGGACGTCGCGTTCCGGAGTGCGCACCAGACGATGCCCCGGCTCACGGACCTGCAGCTCGTAGCCGGCCCGCACGAGCGGCTCGATATGGGCCTCCTCAGCCGGTGATGTCTCAGCCGGTGATGTCGAACTTCGCGAGCTTCTTCTTGTTCCCGGAGCTCTGCAGATCCAGCAGCTGGGCGTAGATGCCGCCGGAGTTCGCGAGCTCGGCCGGGGAGCCGATCTCGTCGATGCGCCCGTCGCTGAGCGTGATGATCCTGTCCACCCCGGCGATCGTGGAGAGACGGTGGGCGATGATCAGTGAGGTACGCCCGGTCATCAGCTCCTCGAGCCCCTTCTGCACCTGGATCTCGGCCTTGGTGTCCAGGGCGGAGGTGGCCTCGTCGAGCACCAGCACGGGGGCGTCCTTGAGCATCGCGCGGGCCACCGCGATCCGCTGGCGCTGCCCGCCGGAGAGCTTGAGCCCGCGCTCTCCGATCACCTGCTCGTAGCCGGCCGGGAAGTGGCGGATGAAGGTGTCGGCGTTCGCGCGGCGGGCCGCGTCGACCACCTCCCCCTCGCTCGCCTCGGGGCGGCCGTAGGCGATGTTCTCGCGGATGCTGCCGGAGAACAGGGAGGCGTCCTGGAAGACCACGCCGATGCGGGAGCGCAGCTGGTCCAGCGGCAGATCCGCGCTCGGGCGACCCACCACCTCGATGCTGCCGCGGCGCGGCTCGTAGAGGCCCAGCAGCAGGTTCACGATGGTGGACTTGCCGCCACCGGACTCCCCCACCAGGGCGATCTTCTCGCCGCGCGCCACCGCGAAGTCGATCTCGTGCAGCACGTCCTCGCCGTCCTCATAGGCGAAGTCCACGCCGCGGAAGGCGACCACGGGAGCGCCGGGCACCGCCTCGATCTCCGGGGAGACGGTGAGGACCGAGGAGACGGCGGTGGTCTCCTCGACCGCGACGGTGCCGCTGGCATGCCCGGCGTCGGCAGCATCCGTCGGCCGCGCCGCCATCACCGCGGCAGTACGGAGATCCACGGGGGTCTCCATCACCCGGAAGTAATCCTTGGAGCCGGCGATCGCGCGCTGGGCGGAGTCGATCACCCAGCTCATCGACTCCACCGGCGCCTTGGCCATGGCCATCAGCTGGATCAGCAGCACCATCTCGCCGATCGTGAACTGCCCCTGCACGGTGCGCACGAAGATGATCACGTAGATCCCGAAGAAGATGAGGTTCAGGAACGCCCGACGGATCACGTCCATCCGGTGCCAGTGCCAGGACTGCGCGCGGGTGGTCGCGTCGGTGGAGCGGAAGCGGCGGGAGAAGTCGGCGAGCTCGTCGCGCTCGCGCACGAAGGACTTCACCACCCGGATCTGGCCCACCACCTCCGCGAAGCGGCCCGAGGCGATGTCGATCTGCTCGTTCTTCTCCCCCTCCAGGCGCTGCCACTTCACGGAGGTGAGCGAGGTCAGCCACACGTAGACGGGGAACACGATCAGCAGCAGCACCGTGAGCGGC
>JAKDUN010000388.1 GCA_030457675.1 Brachybacterium sp.
CTGCCTCGGTGCGAGCCAGCATCGCGCGACGGTCGCGCCGGAAGGTGAACTGCAGGCCGGTCAGCACGATGCCGTTGACCAGCACCACCGCCACGATGGTCCACAGCACGGCGCCCTGGGTGCCGATCGCGCCGGCGACGAAACCGGTGATCAGCGCCAGCACGGAGTAGCTGATCGACTCGACGATCGAGATCATGAACCCGAAGGCGGTTCCCCGCTGCTCCGGCGGGACGATGGCCATGACGATCGGCCGGTTCAGAATCGGGTTCCACCCCTGGAACGCCCCCATGAGGGCGAAGAACACGCTGTACATCCACACGCCGTCATAGGTCACCTGAGTGGCGAGGAACGCCAGGCCGCCGAAGGCGAACTGCGAGAACTGCAGCAGGGTCACGCGGCCGTGATCGGCGCTGAGCCGGTTCGCCGCGTCCCCGAGATAGCCGATGACGATGTTGCCGAGGAGGTACCCGATGCCGAACGGCGCGAAGGCGGCGGTCGCCACCTGGACGGACAGGCCGTGGGTCTCGACCAGGAGCACCACGGCGAAGGCGCCGAGGACGGGGTGCGGGGACAGCAGGCGGCTGATGATGAGGACGACGTAGCTGGGCAGGCGGAACAGGCTCGCCACGGTCCGCCAGCTGACGCCGTCGTCGGTCGCGGTGCCGGCCTCGCGGTCGTCGGCGCGGCCGTCCATGTAGCCGATGCCGGGGTCCTTGAGGAAGGCCAGGATCGCCAGGCCCGCCAGGATGTTGATGATGCCGATGGCCACGTAGCCCCAGCGCCAGCCGTCCGGAACACCGGCGAGCTGGCCGAAGACGGGCGTGAGCACCGAGCTGCTGATGACCAGCGCGCCGTAGACCCAGCCGATCACGCGGCCTCGCTTGGCGTCGGGGAACGAGTCGCCGACGATCGCGGGGAGGAAGACGTGCGCGGCGGTGAAGCCGGCGGACGCGATCGTGTTGAGGATCAGCAGCTGCAGGAAGTCCTGCGAGAACGCGGCGACGATCGCCCACACGCCCCAGAGACCGCTCGCGATCGCGAGCACGGTGCGGCGCGCGAGGAAGCGGGTCAGGAACACCCAGAACGGGCCGGAGACCACGCTGACCAGCCGTCCTGCGGCGATCAGCACGCCCAGGGCGCTGGTGGCCAGGCCCAGGGAGGCTGCGATCACCGGGAACAGGGCGCTGAGCAGGCCGCTCTCGGCGGAATCGGTGATCATCGCGCCGGAGAGCAGCGTGACGTTCCGTTTGCGGTGCGGAGCGCCCTGGGGGTCGGGGCTGATGGCGGCCGACGCCATCGGGGAATGCAGAGCGGTCATCGTGGCCTCACGTCGTCGTGGGTGGGGGATCGGTCGCCGCAATCTACCGAGTGCTCGGTAGATAGTCAACGGATGGCACACTGTCCGGATGAGCGAGACCCGACCCCGCCGCGAGCGCCTGTCCCGCGAGGTCCGCCAGGCGCGGATCCTCGACGCGGCCGTGGAGGTGTTCGGCAAGTCAGGCTTCCGCGAGGGCTCGCTGCAGGACGTCGCCCGGGCCGCAGGCATGACGGTGCCGGGCCTTCTGCACTACTACCCGAGCAAGGTCGAGCTGCTCTTCGCCGTGCTGGCGCACTGGCAGGCGATCCAGACCGAGCTGCTGGAGATCGTCGGTGCCCAGTCGACCCTCGAGCGGGGCCGGCTCATCCTGCAGCGGAACCTCGAGCACCGCGGCATGATGCGTCTGCGCGTCACCCTCACCGCGGAGACCGCCTCGGAGGACCACCCCGCCCACGAGCGGATGGTCCAGCGCTACCGCGAGACGGCCGCGTCGTTCGAGCGAGGTATCGCCGAGGAGATCTCGCGCGGCGAGCTGCCCGCGCTGGCCGACGTGCCGGGGACGGCGCATTCGCTGATCGCCCTGCTCGATTCGCTGCAGATGCAGCACTTCCTCACGCCTGAGGTCGATATCGTGCAGGTCTACGAGACCGGGGCCCGGCGGCTGCTGGGGCTGGAGGAGTAGCGCAGCCAGGAGCGCGCCGGCCCGCTCAGACCTCCTGCGCCGTCAGCGGGATCCGGCCCCCGGCGAGCACCATGTCCACCTGCCGCTCGGAGAGCCGGTGCCGCAGCGCGACCTCGCGCCCACCGATGCTCGCGCTCAGCGACCGCCCGTCCCGCAGCGCCGCATGCACCCCCTCGAGCTGCACCTCGTCCCCGACCGTGATCGCCGCGAGGTCGGCGGGATCCTCGAACTCGAGCGGGACGATCCCGAAGTTCGCGAGGTTCTGCCAGTGGATCCGGGCGAAGCTCACCGCGATCACCGCCTGCAGTCCGAGATGTCGCGGGGCGATCACCGCGTGTTCGCGCGAGGAGCCCTGGCCGTAGTTCCTCCCGGCCACCACCACGTGCCCGCCCTCGGCGGCCCGGGCGCGGTCGGGGTACTCCGGGTCGATCCGGGTGAAGGCGAAGTCGGCGATCCGCGGGATGTTGGAGCGGAAGGGCAGCACCTGGGAGCCGGCCGGCAGGATCTCGTCGGTCGAGACGTCATCGTCCATCACCAGCAGCACCGGGAGCGCCAGGTGGTCCTCGACCGGGGTGAAGTCCGGCAGGGAGGAGATGTTCGGCCCCTTGACCAGCTCCACCGCCCGCGCCTCGGCCTCGGGCAGCGGCGGGATCAGCATGTCTGCGATCTGCGCGTACCGCTCCGGCAGCGTGGGCCGCGGGCAGGGGAGGTCGTGGCTGTCCTCGAGGGTGCGCGGATCGGTGATCGTCCCGGTCAGCGCCGCGGCCGCCGCGGTCTCGGGGGAGCACAGCCACACCGCGTC
>JAKDUN010000037.1 GCA_030457675.1 Brachybacterium sp.
CGCACCCACCGACCCGATCGGTTCCCGCCGCGCGCCGAAGACGCAGCACGGCACCCGAACCGCCCCGTTCCCAGCACGGAGACCACCATGAACTCCCAGACACTCCCACTCCCTCCGTCCCGTCCGCTCCCGATCACGGAGTCGCTGCGCCGTCTCGACGCGGCACAGAAGCCCGGCCTCGGCGTCCCGGCGTACACGCGCTGGGTGAACCGTCGCATCGCCCGCTATCTGTGCGCGGTCGCCGAGCGCGCTGGCGCCACCCCGTCGACCGTCTCCGTGGTGAGCATCCTCGTCACCTTCAGCGGCCTCGCCTCCTTCCTGCTGCTGCAGCAGATCCCGGTGGCCGCCGGCCTCGTCGCCGCCGTCCTCCTCGCGCTCGGCTATGCGTTCGACTCGGCCGACGGGCAGCTGGCGCGGCTGCAGGGAACCTCCAGCCGCCAGGGCGAGTGGTTGGACCACACCCTGGATGCGGTGCGGATGCCGGCCGTTCATCTCACCATCGCCGCCGCATTCCTGCTTCAAGGACACCCGTTGCTCGCCGTTGCGGCGGCGGGGTTCTCCGCTCTCACCTCCGCCTCCTTCCTCAGCCAGAACCTCGGCGGCCTGCTGCGCGATCGCGCGCTGGCAGAGCGCGTCGACGTGCGCCGCCACCAGTCCTGGCTGCTGCTGCCGGCCGATCCGGGTGTCCTGTGCTGGACCTTCGTGCTCTGGCCGCTGCTGCCCCTGTTCGGCCTGGCCTACCTCGCTCTTCTCGTCACCAATGTCCTGCATTTCCTCCTCTCGGCCAGCCGCCGCTGGCGAGAGCTCGGCGAAGGAGCCACGTCATGAGCACCGTCCTCGGTCCCGCCCCGTCCGTCACCGCCGTCGTCGCCAGCCACGGCCGCGCCGAGCTGCTGCGCCGCGCGCTGCGCTCGATCGGTGCCCAGCAGTACTCCGGCCCGCTCGAGATCGTCGTGGTGTTCGACCAGAGTCCGATCGACCCGCTGGACGACCTCCGCACTGACCTGCCCTCCGAGGTGACCCTCCGCACCTGCAGCAACGACCGCGCCCCCGGCCTCGCAGGGGCCAGGAACACGGGGATCTCCCGCGCCACGAGCGAGCTGATCGCCTTCTGTGATGACGACGACGAGTGGACTCCCCACAAGCTCGCGGCGCAGACCGCGCTGTGGCGGGAGCGCCCCGAGGCGGCGGTGATCGCCTGCGGGATCAGCATCGTCACGCTCGACGGGACGATAGACCGCCGGCCGCCCATGCTCACCACCCGAGCCGACCTGCTGCGCTCCCGGGTGGGCGAGCTGCACCCCTCCTCCTTCCTCTTCCGCCGCGAGGATCTGCTGGCCCTCCCGGGTGGCGTGGACGAGGCGATCCCCTACGGGTATGGCGAGGACTACGACTTCCTGCTCCGCGTCACCGAGCGCGGCCCAATCGCGAGCGTCGCCCACGAGCACGTGATCGTGCACTGGGACCGGGACTCGTACTTCGCGGGGCGCTGGGAGCGGATGGCCGAGGGGCTGAGCTTCCTGGTCGCCAAGCATCCCGATCTGCTCGACGACAGCCGCAATGCCGGCCGAATGTGCGGCCAGGTCGCCTTCGCCTACGCGGCAGCCGGTGACCAGGGCGCGGCGCGCACCTGGACGCGCCGCACCCTCACGCATCGGCCGCTCGAGCCCCGGGCCTGGCTGGCGATGCTGACGATGACGCGCCTGATCTCCCCGCAGACGACCATCGCGACCCTGAACAAGCGGGGGCGAGGGGTATGACCGGGCGCCGCGGCAGGCTGCTCCTGCTGCTGGCTCTGGTCGCGATCGCCGCGGCAGTCACCGCCGTGGTGTTCTCCGGCGACCCATCCGAGGACGACGGCCCCGGGACCTCGGCCTTCGACCCGTCGGTCCCGACCAGCACCCAGACACCGCCCCCAGCGAGCGGCACGACGCCGCCCGCCGACCCCACGGATGCACCGGACGGCGACCCCGACTCGGGTGCTCCGGACGGCGACCCCACCTCCGGGGCACCGGACGCCGACCCCACAGACCCGGCCACCGCACCCTCCTCCTCGTCCACCTCATCCCCGGAGGAGCTGGAGGAGGTCGAGGAGGAGACCTCCCCGATGCTGCTCGGAGTGCTCGAGGAGACCGCGGAGATCGATCCGGAGGATCCGACCGACGTCGTCGGCGACCTGTCCGACGTGGCCACTCGCGCCTTCCTCAGCGAGCTGGAGGCAGAGCGGCTCGAGTTCGAGAAGGAGAGATGGACCCGCACCGGCGAGTACACCTTCAGCGACGTCGAGGTGCTCGAGCACATGTCCACGAGCGATGGGGAGGTCACCACTGTCCGTGTGTGCGTCGACTCCTCGGCGCTCGTCACCCGGCGGGCCGACGGGGAGATCGTACCGATCTCCTCGGCGTCCGCCCGCGCCTGGAACATCTTCGTCCTCGAGCGCCCCGACTCCGCCGAATGGCGGATCGTCGGCCGAACGTTCCCCGACGACCCCGCCTGCTGATCCTCGGAGGAACCCATGTCCATCCCTACCCCTGATCCAGGCCGCCGCTCCTCATGGGCGGTCGTCGCCGGCCGCTCCCTGCTGGGGCTGCTGGTCGCACTCATGACCCTGGTGCCCGTCGGGGCTCTCGCGGCCCCGGGCACGGATGCCCTCAGCGTCGACGACACCCCGCCGCCGCCCGTCGACGTCTCCCCGGCGTCCCTGAGCACCACGGAGGAGTCCGAGGTCGAGCTCGACGGGACGAGCGAGAGCACTGCCGCCGCCTCCTGCTGGGAGATCAAACAGCGGGACCCCTCGTCGACGGACGGAGTGTACTGGCTGGTCACGCCCGAGCTCGGAGCTCCTCAGCAGTTCTACTGCGACCAGACCACCGACGGAGGCGGCTGGGTGCTGATCGGTCGCGGCCGGGAGCACTGGACCCAGAGCAACGAGGGCCGCAGGGCCCCGTCGGACATCACGCAGAACCCCAGCGGCACCGCCGCGTTCTCCCCCGCGCAGCTGCCGGTCGACACCGTGGACGGTCTGCTGAACGGCGGCGAGGTCGACCAGCTCGTCGAGGGCGTGCGGCTGCGCCGCGCCCTGAACACCGACGGCACCTCCTGGCAGGAGGTCCGCTTCCGCTACTCCACGCCGCGCGACGACTGGTCCTGGCAGTTCGCGGGGCTGCAAGGCGTCGCCGACTGGCAGATGGACTCCACCAGCGGAAACGGCGGAAACACCGGCAGCTTCGGCACCGGCAGCGGGTACCAGCGCGTGGACACCACCGTGGGCGGCTCGCGGGGCTGGTCGCGCGGGTTCGGCTTCGGCTCCTCCGCCCGTGGCAGCTCCGCGGCGAGCTCGTACGTCTGGGCGTCGTCCTCGACCTCCGGCTATCCGAAACCCTTCACCCAGGTGTTCCTGCGGCCCCGGCTGATGAGCCAGGACATCTTCACCTCGATCCCTGATGCTGGCCTGCCCGAGAGCACGCAGGTCGCCACCGCGCAGAGCTATCCGCTGCCCACCCCGTGGGGTGTGAGCGGCCTGGGCGCCTCCGGCGGCGGAGAGCTCAACACCGAGGTCTCCGACTTCGCGGAGTCGAACGGCGTGATGTACGTGGGCGGCAACTTCCGCTACGTGCAGCGCGACGCGAACGGCACCGGGCGCGTCGAGCAGAGCTACCTGGCCGCGTTCGACGTGGCCACCGGCGAGTGGATCTCGACCTTCCGTCCCTCCCTGGACAACCAGGTCAAGGCGATCGAGGTGCTGCCCGACGGTCGCATCGCCGTCGGCGGATCCTTCACCACCGCGAGCGGACAGCCCGCGCAGGCCTTCGCCGTGGTCGATCCCGCGACCGGCGCGGCGGACCCGTCCGTCACCACCAGCATCATCAACTACACCGGCGGCGTGCCCCCTCAGATCCGGACCATGGACCTCCAGGGGGACTACCTCTACCTGGGCGGCCGGTTCACGCACATCACCGGCGGCGGGGTCACCTCCGAGGTCTACCGGCGCAACATCGGCCGTCTGGACGTCGCCTCCCTCGCGCCGAGCGCGGGCTGGGATCCGATGCTCGACGGCACCGTCGTCTCCCTCGACGCCTCCGGCCAGGGGGATCAGGTCTACGCGGCCGGCTATTTCGGCTCGAGCCAGTGGACGTACCCGACCCCGCGCGCTGCGGCGTTCACCGCGCAGGACGCCACTGTCATCCCCTGGGAGGTGGACTTCTCGAACACGGCCGGTGGGCGCCTCGGTTACCAGCAGGCCGTCGTGGAGGTCGGCGACCGAGTGTGGCTCGGCGGCTCCGAGCACATGCTTTTCAGCTACGACCGCTCCACCATGCAGGAGCTGAGCACCAACATCACCCAGAATGGCGGTGACTTCCAGGCCCTCGCGCAAGTCGGCGAGGACAGGGTCGCCGGTGGCTGCCACTGCTCCGAGAACGTCTACCAGGGCGCCCGGAAGTGGCCCGGCATCTCCGGCTTCCACAGGGTCGAGCACATCGACCAGGTGGGGATCTGGCGCTCGTCGGACGGTGACTACGTCCCCGAGTACAGCCCCCAGGTGAGCCTGCGCAACGGTTACGGCGCCTGGGCGATCGAACAAGCCTCGGACGACTCGCTCTGGGTGGGCGGCGACTACACCTACGCGCGCGGCGAGAACACGCTGAACCAGTGGACCGGCGCATTCGTCCGCTTCGCGCCGACGGACGCCACCACCCCGGCGGTGCCGCAGGGCCTCTCCGCCTCCAGCGGCGAGGGGACGGTCCATCTGAGCTGGCAGGGCGTGGACGACTCCACCTATGAGGTGCTGCGGGAGGACAGGGTCGTTGCGACGACGACCTCTGCCTCCTTCGATCTGCCGGCGCTCACAGAGCCGAGCCGGTTCTTCGTACGCGCCGTGGACGCGGCGGGGAACCGCTCCGCAACCACCCCGGTGGGGGTGCCCGAGGTCGTGGATCCGGGAACGCTCCCGTCCACCGCGATCCCGACCGGCGGGGAGTGGACCTACCGCTATGAGACCGACGCCCCCACGGCGGACTGGGCGGCGCCGTCCTTCGACGACTCCGGCTGGGCCGAGGGCACGGCGCCGCTGGGCTGGGGCCACAGCGACCTGGGCACGGAACTGACATTCGACGGCACCAAGCCGCTGACGTCCTACTTCCGTCACTCGTTCACCGTTGAGGACGCCACGCAGGTCGCGGCCCTCGAGCTGACCACCCGGGCGGACGACGGCATCGTGGTCTACGTCAACGGCACGGAAGTGGCTCGGCAGAACATGCCGAGCGGCACCATCGGACACGGGACCTATGCCACGGCGGCGCCCAACGCTGCGGCCGCCCTCGCGAACCCCGTGACCGTCACGGTACCGGGGAGCCTTCTGGTCACCGGCGAGAACGTGGTCACTGCGGAAGTGCACCTGAACTACCGCAGCACGCCGACCGCCAGCTTCGACCTGGGCGCGACGCTGATTCCCGGCGAGCAGCCCGTCCCCGATCCCGAGCCGGAACCCGACCCGGATCCGGAACCCGAGCCGGGCTCCCCGGTGCTCCTCGCAGGGGGCTCGAGCTGGACATACCGGTACGAGACCGTCGCCCCCGCCGGTGACTGGACGGATCCCGCCTACGACGACTCGAACTGGGACACCGGCGCCGCGCCGCTGGGCTGGGGCCACAGCGACCTGGGCACGGAGCTGACATTCGACGGCACCAAGCCGCTGACGTCCTACTTCCGTCACTCGTTCACCGTTGAGGACATCGCCCAGGTGCCGGCCCTCGAGCTGACCACCCGGGCGGATGACGGCATCGTCCTCTACGTCAACGGCACGGAGGTGTCGCGGCAGAACATGCCGAGCGGCACCGTCGGGCACGGGACCTACGCGACTGCGGCGCCGAGCTCCGGCACCGTGCTCGCGAACCCCATGACGGTCATGATTCCCAGCGATCTACTGGTGACCGGCGAGAATGTCATCACGGCGGAGGTTCATCTGAACTACCGCAGCACGCCGTCGGCAAGCTTCGAGCTCTCCGCCGAGGTGGCAGAGGAAGGAGCCGTCGCCCCGGCCGCCCTGACGACACTGAATCAGGACCTCGTGCTGCCGATCGACGGCAGCCAGGAGACCGCCCCCGCGGACAGTGCGGAGGACGCCTCGGAGGGGGCTCCGGAGGAGTCCGATGGAGCAGCCGGAGTGAACGACACCGCCGCAGCGGAGGAGCCTGCAGAAGCAGAGGAACCGGCGGAGACAGAGGAACCTGCGGACGCAGAAGCGGAGGAGCCTGCAGAGGCCGAGGCACCTGCTGAGGCGGATGCACCTGCGGACGTCGAGGAGCCCGCTGACGCCGAGGAGCCTGCCGCGGCGGAGGAGCCCGTCGAGGCCGACCGCCCCGCCGAGGCGGACAAACCCGCTCAGGCCGCCGACCCCGCCGACGCGGAGGACCCTGTCGACCCCGAGGATCTGGCCGACGCACCGGCAGCGACCTGTGGCGCGACCGCGATGCAGCACGACGAGGACGCGGCGCCGGTGGACTCCGCCGAGGAGGACGCCGCCGCCGATCCGGACGAGGTGATCGCGTCGGGCTCCGAGTGGACCCTGGACTGCGGCTCCGCAGCCGAGAAGCCCGCCGAGGGCTCCGAGGACTGGACCACCGTCGGGTTTGACGACTCGACGTGGGGCGTCGGCACCGCGCCGCTCGGTTGGGGCGGGGACGAGCAGCAGCTCGGCACCGTCCTGAACCTTGGGGACGAGGCACCCCCGTCGGCCCGATTCCGACACCTCCTCGAGCTCGACGATCTCGACGGCGTGGTCTCCCTGCAGCTCACCCTCCCCGCCGGTGCGGACCTCCGGGTCCATGTCAACGGCACCGAGGTGGAGCTGCCGGAGGAACCCGATCCGCTCGCCGAGCCGGATGCGGCTGCGGCGCAGACCCTCACACTTCCGGCGGAGCTGCTGCTGGAGGGCGAGAACGTGATCACGGTCGAGGTCCTGCCGGGCGAGAGTCTGCAGGAGGGATTCTCCTTCGACGCCCTCGGCGTCCTCGAACGGGATTCCGTCTGATGCGCGCCACGGCAGCGGTGCCCCGCACCGACTCAGCACCTGCCGCGCTGCTGCTCCCGGCCCCTGCCCAGCCGGGAGTGGAGCGCACCCCCTCGGGTGAGGTGAAGCTGCCGGCCTGGCCGCTCCTGGCCATGCTGTACGGCCTGCCCGTCTTCTGGGTGGCCGGCTTGACCCTGTTCGTGCCGGTCGCCTTCGGGTCGATCATGGCGCTGTTCCTGTTGATGCGCGGAGGCCTGCGGGCCACCCCCGGAGCACTGTGCTGGCTGGCGTTCCTGGGGTGGGTCGTGGTGTGCGCGATCTCGGTCTCCGGCCCGCTGGAGCTGGTGGGATACGCCCAGCGCACCTCGGATCTGATGGCCGTCGGCATCGCCTTCCTGTACTACGTGAACGCCCGCGAGAGCCTCTCGTTCACGCAGGTGCTGCGCGGACTGACCGTGGTATGGGGCACCGTAGTGGTGCTCGGCCTGCTGGCCACACAGTTCCCGGACTTCCGCCTCGTCACTCCCCTGTCCCGCATCATGCCCGGGGGCCTGCTGCGCAACGAGCTGGTGCGGGAGCTGGTCATGCCGCGCCTGGCCGAGGTGCAGGACCCCTGGGGCGCGGAGGAGCCGTTCGTCCGCCCCGCCGCCCCGTTCCCGTACACGAACTCCTGGGGCATGGCGTATGCGCTGCTGACCCCGCTGATGATGCTCCAGTGGACGCGGATCCGCGGTCTCGGCAAGCGGACGCTGCTGGTGCTGGGAATGGTGGTCTCGGTGTATCCCGCTGTGCAGACCAGCAACCGGGGCATGTTCCTCGCCCTCGCTCTGTTCGCGCTGCTGCTCACCGCCCGCTTCGTGCTGGCCGGCAGGCTCGGCATGGGCCTGAGCGTGATGGGCATCCTCGGGGCCGCAGGCCTGGGCGCTCTGTTCGGCGGGGTGTTCGACGCCATCACCGAGAGGCAGGAGGTCTCTCATACGACCTCCGGCCGCAGCTCGATCTACCAGGCGACCTTCGACAAGGTGCTCGAGTCCCCCGTCGTCGGCTGGGCGATGCCGGACATGGACCCGTCGATCGGGATCGCGCTGGGCACCCAGGGCTACGCCTGGACTCTCCTGTACTGCTATGGGTTCCTGGGGCTGGCGCTGTTCTACGTGTTCCTGGGCCGGGTGCTGCTCGCGTCGTGGTCGGTGATGGATCCGGCCGCGTACGTGCTGCAGTCCATGGTCGCGACGGTGGGCCTCACCATCTGGTACTACGGCCTGAGCGTCACCCAGTGTCTGATCATGATGCTGGGCGCCGCCGTGCTCAGCCGCGCCGCGACCGACGGCGGTGGCACCGATGGTTGAGCTGGGCGCCCGACGTCCGGTGCCGGAGATGAAGATGGGTCGCGAGTCGGTGCTGACCTTCGCCGGGATCGTCGCCAATGCCGGCATCGCCTTCGTGGTCACCTGGCTGATCGCCCGCGGGCTAGGAGCAGCGGCCACCGGCGGGTTCTTCCTCCTCACCTCGCTGTTCATGATCGCGACTGCGGTGATCGGCCTGGGAGCAGATACCGGGCTGGTGCGCGCGCTGTCGCGCGCACGGGCCGTCGGCGAGAGCACCCATCTGCGGCTGACGGTCGGCACGGCGCTGCGACCGGTGATCGTGCTGGGCGTACTGGTGACCGCCGGGCTCGTGTTCGCGGCGGGTCCGCTCGCGGACCGGCTCGCACCGGGACAGGGAGCGGCGCCGACGATCCGCCTGCTCGCTCTGACCCTGTTGCCGGCGGCGCTGACCGGCATCCTCCTGGCCGGCTCGCGCGGTCTGGGCAGGATCCGCACCTACACGGTGGTGCAGAACCTGTTCATCCCGACCTGCCGACTGGTGCTGGTCGGGGCGGCGATCGCCGTGCTGGGCACCACCGGGTCCGTGGTCGGGGCCTGGGCCGCTCCGCTGTTCGCGGCGGTGGCGCTCGCAGCCATCGCCCTCAGGTCGCATCTGCGGGCAGAGGCCAGTACCGCCGCGCCACTCCCTCGAGCCGAGCGGGCGGTGCTGGCTCGTGGTTTCTGGGCGTTCTCCCTCCCCCGCGGCGCGACGATCATCCTCGAGAGAGCCCTGGATTGGGCCGACGTGCTGCTGGTGATCGCCCTGCTCGGCCCCGGCCCCGGCGGCGTGTACGGGGTGGTGACACGGATCGTGCAGGCCGGCAACATGCTCGAGGCCGCGCTGCGGATCGTGCTGGGTCCGCGGCTCAGCGCCGCGATCGTCAGGGACGACCACGCCCAGGCGGAGCACCTCTACCGCCAGGCGACCCAGCTGCTGATCCTGGGCTCCTGGCCCTTCTACCTGGCCGTGGCGCTGTTCGCCGACGTGGTGCTCGGCCTGTTCGGCCCGGAGTTCACGCTCGGCGCGGCGGCGCTGGTGGTCCTCGCCTCCGCCATGGCGCTGAAGAACACCGCTGGCGCGCTGCAGACGGTGCTGCTGATGGCGGGGCACAGCACCTGGCAGCTGCGGAACAAGACGATCCAGCTGGCGGTCCTGCTGGCGCTTGTGCCGCCACTCGTGCAGTGGTGGGGCCTCAGCGGGGCGGCGATCGCCTTCGCGTTCAGCATCGTGGTCGACACCGTGCTGGCCGGCTCCCAGGTGCACCGGGCCCTGGGCATCACGGTACCGCTGCGCACGGTCGCGGTCACTGCGCTGCTGCCCGCGCTGATCCTCCTGACCGGTTCGGGGCTGGTGCGCCTGCTTGCCGCCGGATCCGGCCCCCAGCTGCAGCTGTGCGGCCTCGCCGCCGTGCTGCTCGTCTACAGCCTCGCCCTGTTCGCGCTCCACAGGAGGGGAGGGCTGCTCGATGACGTCGCTCAGACCTGATCCGTCGCCCCGTACTCCGCGTCCACCTCGGCTCGACCTTCCTGACCGCTCAGAATCGCAACACCCACGGGAGACAACCATGTCCTTCACCTACGTCCTCAGCACACTCCGACATAGGTGGCTGATCATGCTGATCGCACTGCTGCTCGGCGGCCTCGGAGGCGCCGCCTACCTTGAGGTGACCCCCGACCGCTACGAGGCCACCACCAGCCTGGTCGTCTCACCGGTGGTCTCCAACCCGCTCACCGGCAGCCGGGACGACGTCAACATCCGCACCGAGCAGGAGATCCTCGGCTCGCGGGAGGTGGCGCGCCGCGCCGTCTCCGCGCTCGGCAACGACGGCACCGGCGAGGTGCTGCGCGGCGAGGTCTCGGTCGCGGCCCCGATGGGCTCGCAGATCCTGCAGGTCACGGTCCGCTCAGACTCACCGGAGGAGGCCGCCGAGGGGGCCGACGCGATCGCCGCCGCGTACCTCGAGCTGCGCAAGGAGGCGGCCGGCAACGTTACGGAGCGGTATCTCGAGAGCGTCGACCAGCAGATCGAGGATCTGCGCGACCAGCCGTCCTCCCCCACCACCGAGGACCTCATCGAGCTGCTCCAGCAGCAGCGCACGAGCGTCACCCCGTCGGACCAGGAGCCGGGCCGGCTCATCGGCGCCGCGGTCCCGCCGACCGAGCCGTCGGGCCCCGGTGAGCTGATCACCATCGCGGGCGCGACGATGGCGGGCCTGCTGCTGGGAATCGCCGCGGCCGTGATGCGTGAACGGGTGGACCCTTTGGTGCGCAGCGCCGACCGGCTCGAGCTGACCGCGCGACCTGACGCCGTGGTGACCAGCAAGCACAGCGACGATCAGTTCTGGGTGGGACTGGCCGACGAGGCCGTGCGCCGCTCGGGCGTCGACCCCGCGCACGACCCGGTGCGCGTGCTGCTGCACACGGTCCCGCCGATGCCGTCCCGTGTCGCCGCGGACCGCCTGCTCACGGCGGTGCGCGGGATCCTCGATGATCCCGGCACAGCACTGGCCTGGGGCGAGGAGGCCCGCGCACGGACGAAGACCTCCGAGGACTCCTGCGGATGCGCGGTGATCGTGCCCTCGGGCTCGTACCGAACGAGCATCGTGGGAGCCGCCCGACGCTCCGACGTCGCGGTCCTCGCCGCCACGCCCCGCACCTCGCTGAAGGACCTCACGGACCTCGTCACGGTGCTGCGCGAGACGGGGCTCGAGGTGGTCGTCGGCCTCTCGGACGCTCCGCTCCCGGCGCCGTCCACCGAGGAGAGCGAGCAGAAGGATTCCTTCCCGCAGCGCCGTCACGCCGCGGCCATGGACGCCCGCCGGGCCGACCCGGCGCTCGTCCTGGGCTGAGCACACCAGGCCGAGCACGCCCCGCCCCTCACGGGGCGG
The DNA here is from genome assembly GCA_030457675.1 of Brachybacterium sp. Taxonomy (GTDB): domain Bacteria; phylum Actinomycetota; class Actinomycetes; order Actinomycetales; family Dermabacteraceae; genus Brachybacterium. Next base: position 11,265 of record JAKDUN010000037.1, read on the forward strand.
GGCGTTCCTCTATGCCCAGGGCATCTCCCCCTGGACGTCGGCCCGACGACCCGACGCGTCCGCCCGTTCCCCGACTCCGGTACATCCTCTCCTCGTCGGCCCGCGTGCCGAGATTCGACACATCCCCCTCCCCACCGTGATCGCGTCTGCGGCGACCATAGAGGGTGGAAAGGGTTCACGAGCGCGCTCTCGATTCGCTGCTGGCGGCTGAGCGGGCCAAGGGCACGACGACGGGTCGGCCCAGCGGCGGGGCAGTGCCGATTGCTGGGAGGTGGTGACCCCGCACCTCGCTCCACCGCGTCCGGACAGCGGAACGCCCCCGCATGAGAGCTCAGCACTTCCCTCATGCAGGGGCATCCACCGTCCCGGGCGCGCCGCTCAGTACGCTCCGCGGGAAGCCAGCACGGCGCGCGCGGTGCGCGCCAAGATCAGCAGGTCCTGGGCGAAGGACCAGTTGTCCACGTAAAAGAGGTCCAGCCTCACGGTGTCCTCCCAAGAGAGGTCGCTGCGCCCGGACACCTGCCACAGGCCCGTGATCCCCGGCCGCACGGCCAGGCGCCGGTGTGCGTCTCCGTCGTAGCCGCTGACCTCTTGCGGCAGGGCCGGGCGGGGGCCGACCAGGCTCATGTCGCCGCGCAGCACATTCCACAGCTGGGGCAGCTCGTCGAGCGAGTACCGGCGGAGGATCCTGCCGACGCGGGTGATCCGGGGGTCGTCGGACATCTTGAACAGCACGTCATTGCCCCGGTCGCGGGCGAGCTTCTCGAGCTCGGCACGGTGGGACTCGGCGTCGACCACCATGGAGCGGAACTTCAGGAACTCGAAGGGCTGCCCAGTGCGTCCCACCCGCTGCTGATGGAAGATGACCGCGCCGCCGTCGGTCAGCCGCACGCTCAGTGCGACGGCCGCGAAGACCGGGGCGAGCACGAGCAGCAGCAGGGCGCTCGCAACGATGTCGAACAGCCGCTTGCCGCGACGCAGCGCCTTGCGAGCGTGGGGCAGGTCCATGTGCACCAGCGGCAGTCCGGCAACGGGTCGCATGCGGATCCGGTCGCTGGAGATCTCACTGATGGCGGGCACCACGATCACGTCGACCTCGAGCTCCTCGAGCTCCCACGCCACGCGACGGAACTCCTCGGCGCTCGCGGAGGAGCCGGCGGTGAACAGGACGATGTCCGGCTGCTGAGCGCGGACCCGGTCGAGCAGCTGGGACTCGTCCCCGAGGATCGGCACCCCGGTCTCCTCGGTGGAGCGTCCCTCGCTGAGCGGGGCGATCGCGCCGACGACGTCGTAGCCGAGCCAGGTCTCGCGGGCCATGGTCCGCACGATCCCGCGCACGTGACCCGCGCCGCCGACGACGAGCACCTGGGAACGCAGTCGCCCCCGGGCGCGAACGAGGTTGACGGTGCGGCGGGCGATCGCCCGCACCAGCAGCAGCAGCCCGGAGCCCACCACGAACAGCGTCACGAGGTAGGGGCGCGAGAGGTGGATGTCCGTGAGGAACAGCGTCGTGCCGACCAGCCCGGCCGCGAACAAACTGCCGGTCAGCACATTGCGGTACAGCTCCGGCCCGGCCGCGATCAGCCGGGGGTGCGCTCCGCCGGCGACCAGCACCGCGAGCATCCATGCGGCGGTGATCACCACGGAGCTGCTCAGCACCGAGGCGGCCAGGTCGGGGGCGGGGTCGAGCATCGCGAGGTTCTGCCGGATCAGCACCGCGACCGCGCCGGCCATCATCAGGGCGACCAGGTCGGCGGCGAGCAGCGCGGAGACGACGAGACGGTCATCGTTGCGATCGGCGCGCCGTGCGCTGCGGGGTCGCGGGAGCGCCTGGGCCCGCAGCTTCGTGGCGCCCAGCGGGGTCGCGGTTCCGACGACGTCCGGTGCCTGAGGAAGGAGTGCCACGTGTACCTCTCGATGCCGATGGGGCGGGAGCCGGAGTGGGCGCGGGTTCGGTCGCCTCGCTGCGACCCGACCCAGCGATGTCCGTTTTTCCCTACTTGCCCGGATTGCCTGCTTCGAGACTATACCCCTCCGAAGACGAAAAGTGGAGCCTCGCGCGGCGCATCGCCGAAGGGTGCTTTTTCTGTTATGTCCGTTTAGGATCGGAAGGGTGCCCAGCCCAGCGATCGTCGTCCCCGCGTCGGATCACGCGCGCTTTCTCTCCACCCGCCACTTCAGCGGGCTGGATGGCCTGCGCGCACTGAGCGTGATCGCGGTGATCTGGCATCACACTTCGGGGAGGCCCGGTCCATGGATCTCCTCACAGGGCCACTACGGGGTCGATCTGTTCTTCGCGCTCAGCGGCGTCCTGATCACCACGCTGCTGCTGCGAGAGCGCGATCGCCACGAGCGCATCTCGCTGGCCGGCTTCTACATCCGACGGGTGGGGCGGATCTTCCCGCTGTATTACCTCGTGCTGGCCACCTACGTCGTGCTGGTGCTCGCCACGAGGGCCGACACCCCTGAGGGCCAGTACTTCCTGTCGAAGCTGCCCTCGTTCCTCACGTACACCTCGAACTGGTTCGTGGACCTCGGCGCGGGGGACTCCGTGATCTTCTACTTCGCCTGGTCCCTCGCGACGGAGGAGCAGTTCTACCTCTTCTGGCCGCCCCTGCTGGCTGTGTTGCTCCTGCTGAGCGCCCGGCGGACGGTGCACATCCTGGTGGCACTGGGCATGCTGATCGTGGTCAGCCAGATCGCATCGGCGAGCTCCTCGAACTCGCTGGCCGTGACGATCCTGGGATCGCTCGCGCTGCCGATCCTGCTGGGCGCGGCCCTCGCGGTGATGCTGCACGCTCCGACCGGCTACGCCGCGCTCCGGGGCGTGCTGGGACAGCGCTGGTCGGCCCCGGTGCTCGCGCTGGCCCTCGTGGCGTCGATCACGGTGCCCACTCCCGAGCAGGTCACGCAGGTGGCGATGGCCTCGCTGGTCGCCGCGATGTGCATGCGCGAGGATTCATTGCTGCACCCCGCGCTCCGCTGGCGGCCGCTGGCCCGGGTGGGGGTCGTCAGTTACGGCATCTACCTGATGCACATGCTGGTCGCGAATGCGGTGCGCCCCGTTCTCGGAGAGCAGTTCGGGGTGGCGGTGTTCGCGGTGACCACGGTCGTGGTGATCGGGGTCGCGACGGTCAGCTTCCGGGTGTTCGAGGCGCCTCTGGTGGAGCGCGCCCGTCGACTCTCTGCGCGGCGCATCGCGCGGGTGGCCGCCACGGCACCTACACCCCCCACATCCGCCCCGTGAGGCCCGCCGCCCCCGCAGACGAAGAACGACGGCGGGCCGACCTTCGAAAGGGTCGGCGCGCCGTCGTCAGGCTCTGTGCCGAGCGCGGGCTCGAGCTCAGTTCGAACAGCCGTTGAGGACCGTCAGCCGTTGAGGTGCTCCTGCAGCGCCTTCACGGTGGAGTAGTTGGTGCGGAAGTCCCACACGCCGTTGCTGCCGTGGCCGATGGCGGCACGCAGCTTGGCGGTGGTCTCGGAACCGATCTTGCCGTCCTGGACCGCCCCGACCTTGCCCTGCAGCGCCTTGATGTCACTGGTGGAGAGCGAGCCGTCCTGGCTCACTCCCACCCAGCCCTGCAGTGCGCTGGTGGTGTTGGGGCCGAACTTCCCGTCCACGACCAGGTCACCGGAGCTCGGGGTCGAGGGCGTCGACGGGGCGGGTGCCGGGGAGCTCGCCGGCGCGCCCTCGTTGAGGAAGACCTGGAGCGCCTTCACGGTGGAGTAGTTGGACCGGAAGTCCCACACCCCGTTGCTGCCCAGGCCCATTGCCGCGCGCAGCTTTCCTGTTGTCTCCGAGCCGATCTTGCC
>JAKDUN010000389.1 GCA_030457675.1 Brachybacterium sp.
CGACCCCCGACAGCGTGTTCCCCAACAACTGGCTGTCCACGCACGCCGACGGCACGCTGGTGCTGTATCCGATGTATGCCGCGAACCGTCGGGCGGAGCGCCGGGCCGACATGGTCGCGCATCTGCGGGAGCACTACGCCGTGGAGCGGGTGGTGGACTGCTCGGGCGCGGAGCGGGAGGGCCGGTTCCTCGAGGGGACCGGGGCGATGGTGCTGGACCACGTCACCGGCATCGCCTATGCGTGCCGTTCGCGTCGGCTGGATCCGAGCCTGTTCGAGACGGTCTGCGCGGACCTCGGCTACGCATCGGTGCTGTTCGAGGCGTCCGACGCCGACGGCGTGCCCGTCTATCACACGAACGTGCTGATGAGCGTGGGCACCGAGCTCGCGCTGGTGGGCGCGGAGATGATCCGGGACGCGGACCAGCGCACCCGGGTGCTGGAGTCGCTGCGACGCAGCGGCCGGGAGGTCCTCGAGCTCACCGAGCCCCAGGTGCACGGCTTCCTCGGCAACTGCCTCGAGGTGCTCGGCGAGGAGCGGCTGCTGGTGATGTCGGCGCAGGCCGCCGCGCAGCTCACCCCCGCGCAGCGGCGCCGGATCGAGCGCTCCTGCCGGATCCTCACCGCACCCGTGCCCACCATCGAGGCGGCGGGCGGTTCGGTGCGCTGCATGCTCGCCGGGGTCCATCTGCCCCAGCGGCAGGCCGCCCCGGCCGGGATCCCGAGCACCCGCAGCACGGTGGTTCCCGCCGCGGTGTAGACGTGCGCTGGGGCACCGTTGCCCCGCCCGCACCAACGCGGTACGGTCAGCTCAGCTGTGACACGAGCGACGAAGAGGTGGATCGTGATCCGAGCGCACGCTGCCGCGCAGACCCCCGTGAGCATGCCGGAATGACCACGACTCGCTGGTCACCGACGGACTCCGGCTACCAGGCGAGGCTCCTGCGCGCCCATGAGGACCTGCGGGCCGACGCCGGGCTGCGTCATGACCGGGGCCTGGTCCGAGCGCCGGTGCTCGCCTCCTGGCGGCGCTCGCTCGCCGCGGCGCCCGAGCGCGGCGGCACCGGTGATGCCGCCCTCGACGGCGAGGAGCTGACCGCCGCCCGGCAGGCGCACCTCTTCTCCGCCGTGCTGCCCCTGCTCCGCTCCCGGCTGATCGACCCGGCCGTCGAGGCGGGCCTGATGGTCGCCCTCGGCGATGCGGACGGGCGCCTGCTGTGGGTCGAGGGCAGGCCCCAGCTGATCTCCCGCGCGGATGCCATGGGTTTCGCCGCCGGGGCCGACTGGTCCGAGTCCGCCATGGGCACCTCCGCCCCGGCCCTCGCCCTGACCACCGCCTCCTCGATGCAGGTGGTCGGCGCCGAGCATTTCCACGAAGCCGTCCACCCGTGGAGCTGCAGCGCCGTGCCGGTGCGGCACCCGCACACCCGGGAGACGCTCGGGGTCCTCGACGTCACCGGCAGCACCGAGGCGGTCTCCCCGCTGGTGCTGCCGCTGCTCGAGGCCACGGCACGGGCGGTGCAGGAGGAGCTGAGCGCGCATCTGCCCGCCGGTCCCGCGGCGGAGGAGCCGGTCGCCGCCCGACGACCGCGGATCCTCCCCCGCTCCCCCGCCGCCCCGGCGGAGCTGCTGCTCACCGGGCGCCGCATCCCGCTGCTGCGGCAGGGCTCCCGCCGCCTCGAGCTCAGCGGCCGGCACGCCGAGCTGCTCACCCTGCTGCACCTGCACTCCGAGGGCATCAGCGGCGGCGAGCTGGCCGAGCAGCTGCACGGGAGCATCGCCGCCGAGGGCACGGTGCGCGCCGAGGTGGTGCGTCTGCGCAAGGTGCTCTCCGGCGTCGACGGCCTCGAGATCGCCTCACGCCCGTACCGCCTGCGCGGCACCGTGGACAGCGATCTGCAGCGCACCCGGGCCGCGCTCGAGCGCGGTGACGTGGAGGGAGCCCTGACGCACTGGTCCGGGGACCTGCTGACCGCCTCGGAGGCACCGGCGATCCGCCGTCTGGGCCGACGGGAGGGCGAGCACCTGCGCGAGCTGCTGCTCGAACGGGGCACCGCCGGCCAGCTGTGGCGCTACGCGCAGCGGCCCGAGGCGGAGGACGACCTCGAGGTGCTCATGGCGATCCTCGAGCGGGCCACGAGTGATGCCCCGGAGCGCTCGGCCGCCGTCGCCCGGGCCCGTGCCCTGCGCGGCGAGAGCAGCTGACACCCCCGCACCTCGCGCAACCTTCATGCAACGTGACCCGGGTTACGGTGCAGGGCATCCGACGTCGTCGTCGGCTCCGCACCGCAGCGAAAGGAACGCCATGACGCTCTACGCACACCCCGGCACCGAGGGCGCGAAGGTCAGCTTCAAGCCCCGCTACGAGAACTACATCGGCGGCCAGTGGGTCCCGCCCGTCAAGGGCGAGTACTTCGAGAACCCCACCCCCGTGACCGGCAAGATCTTCACCGAGGTGGCCCGCTCCACCTCCGAGGACATCGAGAAGGCGCTCGACGCCGCCCACGCCGCCGCCCCTGCCTGGGGGACGACCTCCGTCGCCGAGCGCGCGGTGATCCTGAACAAGATCGCCGACCGCATCGAGGACAACCTCGAGATGCTCGCCGTGGCCGAGACCTGGGACAACGGCAAGGCGATCCGTGAGTGCCTGAACGCGGACCTGCCGCTGGCGGTGGACCACTTCCGCTACTTCGCCGGTGCGATCCGGGCCCAGGAGGGCGCGCTCTCCCAGCTCGATGACGACACCGTCGCGTACCACTTCCATGAGCCGCTCGGCGTGGTCGGCCAGATCA
>JAKDUN010000390.1 GCA_030457675.1 Brachybacterium sp.
GTCGCTCTGGTCGCTCTGGTCGCTCTGGGTGCTGCGGAGCGTGTCGTCGACCAGCAGATCGGCTTCCAGAGCAGGAAGTGAGTCCCTCACACCCGAGGCGCGGAGCGATTCAGCACGCGTGCGCAGGGAGTGCATCAGCCCCACAGCGTCGATTCCGCGCAGCACGGCGGTCACCCGAGCCATCCCGTCGTCCAGAGGTTCCATCCTCACGTGCCGGGACCGGGCGGCGCGTTCCGCACGCGCGTGGGACGTCTCGGGCTCCAGCTTCTGGATCAGGTCCCGGATGTCGGACTGCAGACGCTTGAAACCCTTGCCATGCAGGAACTCCGGGTGCTCACGGAGATGGTCATCGATCCTGCGACAGGTATCCGCGCCGGTGCCGTCGAGCGCGCCGGAGATCGCCGAGGCCTGCCGTTCCGTCATGGCACCTGACCAGAGGCGATCCACGGCGCCGGGCATGTTCTGCACGAGGCGGCGCGCTTTCGCCTGCGAGAACGACGAGGCGACAGGAGAGATCCTGCGTGCGAGCGCGATCTCCTGCCCGGCGCCGCGCCCCTGCTGAGAGGACGGCACGCCCTGGGAGACGTCATCGCGCCGGATCCGCTCCTCGGCGGCAACCTGCCAGGTCGCATCAACCGCGGAGAGCGACGCGCGCAGATGATCGATCCCGGCGAGGACGGCGAGAGCCTCCTCAGCGCTGCCCGGAGCGGTGTCCGGCAGCGGATCGCGCACCGAGCGGGTCCGGGTGAACGCCATCAGGGTCGCGGCGAGGACCTGGGCGACCAGCGCGCGGGCTGCCGGGCCGGCCGCGATCTCGCTGAAACGCCCCAGCACGTCCTCGAGGACATCTCCCGACGGCGCGACAACGTCCCGGCGAGGGGAGCCCTCGCCGGGGTGGTCCCCGCTGCGCATCGGTGTCGAATCCATGCCCTCATCGTATGCAGGTTCGAAAAGCACCACCACCCCTGCGATGAAATTTGTGGATAACTTCTCTCGGTGTGGACAGAAATGTGGATAGATGGCCACTGTGGAGGAAAGGTCGAGGCTGCCGGGTGCACTGCGAAGGGCGCTCCGGACTCGATGACGAGGTGTTGGGGCGCCTCCCCTTTGCGGTTCTGCGGGTCGTGTCCAGCCGAAACGATCTTGGAGCCGTGAAGTTCGGTGGCGTCGAGAGGGGCACCGGAGGGGTCGGTCGGTGGTCACTGGCGGTGATCGAGGGGGACCGGGAGTGGTGCACGCGAATCGATCTATCGAATCGCGTGAAGCGCGGAACTCATGTGGATGCGGCGAAATGTCAATGCCTTCCGAAAAATGTGGACGACGGTGATCCGGCGACACCGCGGGCAGGCCCGTGAGGGACTGACGTCGGCGATCCGCGTCGGAAGCACAGCGGTGTACTGCTCGGCGTACTGCTGGCACGGAGGGTTGACGGCCTCGCCTCCGAACTGTCTATGCTGTCTATAGACAGTAGGTTCACTTCGAGGGGGAGGGGCACGATGCACATACCGATCGATCCCTCTGACTCCGCGCCGATCTACGAGCAGATCCGCGAGGGCATCGCCGCCTCGATCCTCAACGGCGACCTGGCTCCGGGGGATTCCCTCCCCTCGATCCGGGCTCTCGCCCGCGACCTGCGGGTCAGCGTCATCACCACCACTCGGGCCTACAACGAGCTGGTCGCCGACGGCCTCGTCGACGCCGTGCGCGGCAAGGGCGTGTTCGTCCGCGCCCAGGACGCGGACCAGCTGCGCCGCCGAGCCCGTCAGCAGATCGACGAGTCGCTCGATGCGGCGGTGCGCGCCGCCCGCGCTGCGGGGATCGAGGACCGGGAGCTGGGCGCACGCCTGGCCCAGCGACTCGAGGAGGAGCGATGACCGAGCAGCGGAAGAATGAGCAGCGGATGAACGAGCAGCCGAAGGACGCCGTCACGGTCCGCGGCCTGGAGATGCGTCTGCCCGCGGGAGAGCGGCGCTACGCCGAACTGCTCCCCGTCGTACGCGGTCTGGACCTCACGGTGCCGACCGGCCAGGTCACCGCGATGGTCGGGGCCAACGGCGCCGGCAAGACCACCACTCTGCGCGCCGTCACCGGAGCGCTCCCGTTCACGGCAGGCACGGTCGAGGTGCTCGGCACCAGGATCGGGCCGGCGCGCACCCGTCCACCCCGCGGCATGGCGAGCCTCCCCGATATCTCCGCCCACCCCCCTCGCTGGACCTCGCAGCACCTCGCCCGTCTGCGGCGCGAGACGATCCCCGGCTTCGACGCCGCCCGCTTCGACGAGCTGCTGACCGCCTTCCGCGTCCCGCACGGGCGGGAGCTGCGGCGCCTGTCCCGGGGGCAGGCCACCCAGCTGGGTCTGGCCGCGGCGCTGGCGCAGGATCCGCAGCTGCTGATCCTCGATGAGCCCTTCGCCCACCTCGATCCGCTCGCCCGCACGGACCTCGTCGACGTGCTGCGGGACTTTATGACCCGGGAGGACCGCACACTGCTGCTGGCCACCCATGACCTCGACGGCATGGAGCGTTTCGCGGACCACCTGGTGGTGGTCTCCCAGGGCGTCGACGTGCTCAGCGGTGACGTCGAGTCCCTGCGTGAGGAGTTCCTGCTGTGCGAGCTGGAACGGCCCGAGCTCGCCCAGGAGTCCGAGAACTCTCTCGTGGGCGCGACGACCACGGGCGTGGGGACGCGTGCCCTGATCGCCGTCGACGATGCCGTCGGCCTGCCGACCACGGCCTCGCTGCGCCGCCCCGCCGTGAGCGAGATCGTCACCCACCTGCTGCGCGCCG
>JAKDUN010000038.1 GCA_030457675.1 Brachybacterium sp.
CCCGGCGGGTCGTTGCCGAGAGCGCTGAGGGTGCTGCTGCCTGCACTGCTGATCCTGGGCTGGCTGGTCGCCGCCGGGATCGGCGGACCGTACTTCGGCCGGGTCGACGAGGTCTCCTCGAACGACCGCACCGCCTATCTGCCGGACTCCGCGGACGCCACGGAGGTCTCCCAACGGACCGAGGACTTCACCGGTTCCGAGTCGATCCCCGCGATCGTGGTGGTGACCGCCGAGGAGGAGATGGACGAGGCGACGCTGGCCACTCTCACCGATGTCACCGATGCGCTCGCCGCGCTGGACACGGTGGCCGGGGACGTCTCCCCGGCGATCCCCTCCGAGGACGGCCTCGCCGTGCAGGTCTTCGTGCCGCTGGACGCGGACGCCGATCTGGGCGCGGCCGTCGAGGAGATCGACGCCGAGCTCGCCGCCGACCTGCCGGAGGGTCTCAGCCCGTACGTCACCGGTCCAGCCGGCTTCTCCGCCGACCTCGCCGAAGGCTTCGCGGGCATCGACGGGCTGCTGCTGGGAGTCGCCCTCGCCGCGGTGCTGGTGATCCTCCTGATCGTCTACCGCTCGCTGCTGCTGCCGCTGATCGTGCTGTCGACGAGCATGTTCGCGCTGTGCGCGGCGCTGCTGACCATCTGGCATCTGGCCGCCGCGGACGTGCTGCTGCTGTCGGGGCAGACCCAGGGGATCCTGTTCATCCTCGTCATCGGCGCCGCGACCGACTACTCGCTGCTGTACGTCGCCCGGTACCGCGACGAGCTGCGGCACACCCGGGAGCGGGGACCCGCGACCCTGAAGGCGCTGCGCGGGACGCTCGAGCCGGTGCTCGCCTCCGGCGGCACGGTCATCGCCGGGCTGCTGTGCCTGCTGCTGTCGGATCTGAAATCCAACAGCACGCTGGGGCCGGTGGCGGCGATCGGGATCGTCTTCGCGATGGCGGCCGCCCTGACCTTCCTCCCGGCTGTGCTGTACGCCACCGGTCGCCTCGCTTTCTGGCCGCGCCGACCGCACTTCGTCCCGGAGGCCCCGGACGCCGGCGCAGACCCGGCCGCCCACGGGATCTGGGGACGGATCGCGCTCGCCGTGCGACGCCGGCCGCGGCCGCTCTGGATCCTCACCGCGCTGGTGCTCGCCGTCGGCTGCCTGGGCGTCACCCAGCTCGAGGCCGACGGGGTACCGCAGTCCGATCTGGTGCTGACCGCCTCCTCCGCACGCGAGGGACAGGCCGCCCTCGGCGAGCACTTCCCCGGCGGCTCCGGCTCCCCGATCCAGATCATCACCGCCGAGTCCTCGCTCCAGGAGGTGACCGATCGGCTCCTCCTCCAGGACGGCATCGAGTCGGTGGCGGTCACCGCCGAGGACTCCCCCGCCGGCACCGCACCGGTGACTGCGGAGGGCATCCGGGCGCAGGGACCTCCCGGCACCCCGGCGCCGGAGCCGACTGTGGTGGATGGCGACGTCCTGGTCCAGGCGACGCTGACGGACGCTGCGGACTCCTCAGCGGCCGAGGCGACGGTGCGGTCGGTGCGCACGGACTTCGCCGCCCAGCGCCTCGAGGCGCTGGTGGGTGGGGTGACCGCTACCTCGATCGACACCAACGACGCCTCCGCCCATGACCGCACGCTGATCATCCCGGTGGTGCTGGTGGTCATTCTGCTGATCCTGATGCTGCTGCTGCGCTCGGTCCTGGCTCCGGTGCTGCTGATCGCGACCACGGTGCTGTCCTTCGGCACCGCGATGGGGGTGGCCGCGCTGGTGTTCGAGCACCTCTTCGCCTTCCCCGGCGCCGACCCGGCGGTCCCCCTGTTCGGCTTCGTGTTCCTGGTCGCCCTCGGCATCGACTACAACATCTTCCTCATGACCCGGGTGCGCGAGGAGTCGCTCAAGCACGGCACCCGGGAAGGGGTCGTGCGGGGTCTCTCGGTCACCGGCGGGGTCATCACCTCGGCGGGGATGGTGCTCGCGGCGACCTTCGCCGCACTCGGGGTGATCCCGATCCTGTTCCTCGCACAGATCGCCTTCATCGTGGCCTTCGGCGTGCTGCTGGACACCTTCGTGGTGCGCACGCTGCTGGTGCCCGCACTGGCGCTCGACCTCGGGAAGCTCATCTGGTGGCCCTCGGCGCTCTGGCGCCGCGGCCGGGACTGAGACCTGCGACGTCGCCGCCCGGGCGCTGCCCCCATGAACAGACCGGTGCTGGTCGGCGCATGTTCCTAGAATGGGTCCATGAATGCATCGTCCCCTCTCCCCCAGACCTCGTCGGGCCCCTCCGGGACCGAGGAGGAGTATGTCCTCACCGTGGTGTGTGCCGAGTCCCCCGGCATCGTCCACGCGATCTCCGGCGCGATCCTCGAGGTCGAGGGCGACATCACCGAGAGCCGGCAGTTCGTCAGCAGCACCACCCATCGCTATTACCTGCGGATGCAGGTCAGGACCGCCGCCTCGCCCCAGGCGCTGGAGGCCGCGCTGGCCCCGGCCGTCGAGCGCTTCGGCCTCGAGCTGCGCATCGACGAGGTGGGGCGCCCCGTGCGCACCCTGATCCTGGGGTCCACCACGCTGCACTGCGTGAACGATCTGCTGTTCCGGATGGAATCCGGGCACCTGCCGATCGAGGTGCCGCTGATCCTGGCCAACCATCCCACCCTGGAGAAGCTGGCCGGGTTCTACGATGTGCCCTTCGAGCATCGCTCCACCAAGGGCCCGGGCGCGAAAGAGGCCTTCGAGGATCGGGTGCGCGAGGCGGTCGAGGAGCACGACATCGAACTGGTGGTGCTGGCCCGCTACATGCAGATCCTCTCCCCGGAGCTGTGTGCAGAGCTCGCCGGACGCTGCATCAACATCCATCACTCCTTCCTGCCCGGCTTCAAAGGCGCCAATCCCTATAGGCAGGCGCATGAGCGCGGAGTGAAGCAGATCGGGGCGACCGCCCACTTCGTCACCACCGATCTCGACGAGGGGCCGATCATCGAGCAGGAGGTGCTGCGGGTGGACCACACCCGTTCGCCCGAAGAGCTGATGGCGATCGGTCAGGACGCCGAGATCCGGACCCTGCGCCAGGCCGTGGCCTGGTACGCCCAGTCGCGGGTGCTGTTGGACGGGACGCGCACCATCGTCTTCCGCTGAGCTGCTCCCCGGGGCGCTGCGCCGCGTCCTCAGGGGCGGCGTCGGGCGCGGCCCACGCCCTGGGCCCGCTCGGCGTCGGCGTACCGCATCCCGGGCGGGACCTGGGCCAGCTCGAACCAGGCCGCGGCGCGCGGCAGCAGTCGTACGTCCTGCCAGGGGATCTCGAAGTCCGGGTCGCGCCATAGGGTCAGCGCGATCTCCGCGCGGCGTCCGGCGGCCACCAGCACCAGGCGGCGCAGGCGCGACAGCGGGTGCGGGGCGGCCCGGCTGCTGTCGGGGATCGCCACCACACCGCCGAGATCCAGCGGCCAGACGGTCTCGCCCCAGCACAGGACGGTCTCGTCTGCGGTGCCCGCGATGACCGCCGGTGGGCGTAGATCCGCAGCCGTCACCGGGGTGGGTGAGAGCGGTGCGCCGCGGTCGAGCACCTCGCGCTCGACCCACGCGCCGGGCAGCAGCGTGGTGCCCGAGATGGTGACGTCCACCAGCAGCGCCTCGGCGAACGGGGCGAGGGCCGGGCTCAGCCGGCCGCCGTGGATCATGTCCCGCTGCGGGACGGCGATCACGCGCACCACCGCCTCATCGCCGGGCCGATCCGTCAGCCCGATCCGCACCCGGGTGCCGGGCAGCGGTGTCTGCCCGTTCATCGGCGGAACCGGGTCTCGACGGGCTCCTCGCGGGCCAGGGCGAGCTGCCGGGTGAAACGCTCGTTCAGCGGCGGTGGGGCCTCGAGCGGGAACCACCGGGCCTCGGTGCTCTCCCCGTCGGCCGGGAAGGGGACCGACTCGCCGTCCGCCTCGCACAGGAAGCACAGGTCCAGATACTGCGCGTGGTCCCCGTTGGGGTACGTGATCGGGGGCAGGGTGCGCACATCGAGCAGGCGCTGCGCGCGGCAGTCGATCCCCGCTTCTTCGGCGACCTCGCGGACGGCGGCGCGGGCCGGCTCCTCCCCCGGGTCGATGATCCCGGTGACGGGGGTCCAGGCACCGTCATCGGCGCGCCGGACGGCGAGCATCCGGGTGCGCTCCGGGTTCAGCACCAGCGCGGTGACGCCGGGCATCCACAGCAGCTCGTGCCCGATGCGCTCGCGCAGGGAGAGGACGAAGTCCGGGGTGGCGATAGTGGTTCCTCCTGCAGCAGGCGAGGTCAGCCGCCCAGGATGAGAGGCAGTGATATCGCGCCGAGCATCAGCACGTTGAAGAGCAGGGCACCGACGAAGCACAGCACGATCAGCCCCAGCATCACCCAGAACATGATCCACCCGACCTTGTTCATCTTCTGCGCGGCGACGGGATCGTTGTCGATCTTCACGAGCGCGATGATGCCGAAGATCGCCGGGATGGTGCCGCCGCACAGAAACCCGAGGACGATCAGCAGGATCGCATTCGTCTTGAGTGAGCTGCGGTCCGGAAGCGGCCCGAGGGGCTGTGAGCTCATCGCTGCGGGTGTCCTTGTCCTGGAGTGCCGACGGACCGGTCAGTCGGTCAGCGGGCGGCCGTGGGCGTCACGTTCGAAGCTCGGCGACTTGGCGAGCACCATGATCCCCTCGATGACGCCCCACCATGCGCCGACGCCGCAGGTGACGACGGTGACGGCGATCTGGATGATGCCGATGGTGGTGTAGCCCAGGAGGAAGCGGTGCACCCCGAGACCGCCGAGGAAGATGCCCAGCAAACCCACCACGAGGCGACTCTGCGGCTGGCCCTGCGGCGGCGGTCCGGCAGCGGCGGGCTGTCCATAGGGGTCCGAGGCCGAGGGGCCGGGGCCAGCGGCCGACCAGCCCTGCTGGCCCTGACCGTAGGGATCCGAGGCCGAACCAGCCGAGTACTGACCGTAGGGGTCCGAGGCCGATCCGGCCGAGGGCTGACCGTAGGGATCCTGCCCACCCGGCTGCTGACCGAAGGGGTCCGAGGCCGAACCGGCCGAGGGCTGACCGTACGGGTCCTGTGAGGCGGGTGGCTGCGCCCAGGGATCCTGCGAATCCTGCGGGGGCTGCGCGCCGTGCTGGGCGCCGTAGTCGTGTCCCTGGGGATTCCAGGAGCCGTGATCGCCGGGAGTGCTCATAGCATCCACGATACGTGGTCACGGCGTGACACCGCACCCCGGCATCCCGCCGGGACGCGGCCCACGGCGCTCAGCGGCGGCGCTTCTCCCGGATCCGCACCCCGATCACGATGGGCGAGCCGGTGAAGGTGAAGTCCTCGCGCAGGCGACGCTCGATGAACCGGCGGTAGCCGTGCTCGAGGAACCCGCTGGCGAAGATGACGAACCGCGGCGGTCGGGTGCGGGCCTGGGTCGCGAACAGGATGCGTGACTGCTTGCCGCCACGCAGCGGATGCGGATGGGCGGCCACCAGCTGGCCGAGGAAGGCATTGAGCCGGCCGGTGGGGATGCGCCGGTCCCAGGAGTCCAGCGCCGTCTCGATCGCGGGCACCAGCTTCTCGGCGTGCCGACCGGTCTGGGCGGAGATGTTCACCCGCGGCGCCCAGGCGACGTGCGCGAGATCACGCTCGATCTCGTGCTCGAGCGCCTTGTGGCGCTCCTCGTCCAGCAGGTCCCACTTGTTGAAGGCGAGCACCAGTGCACGGCCCGATTCCAGCACCATGTCGATGATCTTCAGATCCTGGGAGGAGATCGGCTCCGAGGCCTCGAGCAGCACCACGGCGATCTCCGCCCGGTCCAGCGCGGCCCGGGTGCGCAGTGACGCGTAGTAGTCCGCGCCCTGGGCCTGCAGCACGCGCCGTCGGATCCCGGCGGTGTCCACGAAGGTCCATTCCTTCCCTCCGAGCGTGATCTTCTCGTCGACCGGGTCCCGGGTGGTGCCGGCGAGGTCGTCGACCACCACGCGCTGCTCCTTGGCGAGGCGGTTCAGCAGCGAGGACTTGCCGACGTTCGGGCGGCCGAGGAGGGCGACCCGGCGCGGTCCGTGATTCGCCGGGGCACCGCGCCCCTCTTCGGGCATCGCGTCCACCACCGAGTCCAGCAGGTCGCCGGATCCGCGGCCGTGCAGGGCGGAGACCGGGTGCGGCTCGCCGAGGCCGAGATTCCACAGGGCTGCTGCCTCGAGCTCGCCGCGCTGATCATCGACCTTGTTGGCGACCAGCACGATGGGCACCTTCGCCTTGCGCAGCACCTTGAGCAGCTGCTCGTCGGTGGTGGTGATGCCGACGTTCGCATCGACGATGAACATGACCACGTCGGCGAGGGAGACGGCGAGCTCGGCCTGCTCGGCGACGCGGTGGGCCATGCCCTGGACCCGCTCCTCCCAGCCACCGGTATCGACCAGCCAGAAGTCCGTGCCGGTCCATTCCGCCTCGTAGAACACGCGGTCGCGGGTCACCCCGGGACGGTCCTCCACGACTGCCTCGCGGCGGCCCAGGATGCGGTTGACCAGCGTGGACTTGCCGACGTTCGGGCGGCCGACCACGGCGACGACGGGAAGATTGCGCGAGACGGCGAGGGGCGGCGCCTCCTCCTCACGACCGGTGAGCAGGGCCAGGTCCTCGTCGTCGAGGTCATAGGCGGACAGGCCCGCCCGCAGCGCGGCCTCGATCTCCTCGTCGGTGGGGCCCTCGGCCCCATCGGCGCGGGGACCTCGCTCAGGAGCGACCGCTCGATCGCGGGGCACCGGCTCGGCGCGGCCGTGCAGCGCCTCCTCCTGGGCGGTCTCGGCGGCCGCGACCAGCATCAGGACCTGTTCGATGACCTCTTCGAGGCCGAGGCCGGTGGTGTCCACGGTCTCGACGCCCTCGGCGGCGGTGTGGAACTCGGAGACGGTCGCGTCGTCGCGGTCGCGGCGCAGGACCTGGTCCGCCATCCGTTCCCGGGTCTCCTCCGTGTCTGCGAGGTCGAGCTCCGTGGCACGGCGCCGCATGCGCTCCTCGTCGGAGGCGGTCAGCAGCACCCGCACATGAGCATCGGGGGCGACGACGGTGGTGATGTCGCGCCCCTCGGCGACGCAGAAGCCGCGTTCCGCGGCCGCGGCGAAGAACAGCTCGCGCTGGCGGCGCTGGAGGATCGCCCGCACCAGCGTGTTGGTGGCGACGGCGCTGACCTGCTGGGAGATCCGCTCGGTACGGATCTCGTCGGTGATGTCGGTGCCGGCGACGACGACGGTCGCCCCGGAGGGGTCGGTGCCCTGGACGAGGTCGATCTCCTCGGCGGCGCGCGCGACGGCCTCGCGATCGGCGAGGTCGATGCCCTGGTCCAGGCACCACCAGGTCACGGACCGGTACATCGCCCCGGTATCGAGGATCCCGCCGTCGAGGGCGTCGGCCACCATCCGCGAGACGGTGGACTTGCCGGACCCGGCCGGGCCGTCGATCGCGATGGTGATGCCCTCGGTCGGGCGGGCGGACGCGAGGTCCGAGGGGTCGTGCGGCGCGCTGGTGTGCATCCGGCAAGGATACGGGGCGCTCAGGCGTCAGCGACCTTCCACCCGCGATCCGCGAGCTCCCGCGTGAGCAGGTCCTCACGCGCGGCGTCGATCGAGACGTGCGCGAGCCCCACACCGCGGCCCAGCTCGTGCTCGAGACGGAGGTCCTCGAGGTTCACACCGATCTGGCCGATGTCCGTGAGCAGGCGGGCGAGCTCGCCGGGACGGTCCGGGAGCAGCACCACCACGACGGACCAGGCGTCGGTCGCGCCGCCGTGCTTGCCGGGGATCCGGCGCACCCCGCGGTTGCCGGTGGCGACGAGGTCTGCGAGGGCGCGCCGCGACCCGGTGCCCGGATCGGGATCGCCCTGCAGCGTCTCCAGCGCCGCCATCACCTCCTCCAGCCGTTCCCGGACCCCGCCGAGCACCTCGGAGACCGCTCCGGCGTTCGCGCCGAGGATCTCCACCCACAGCCGCGGGTCGGAGTCGGCGATGCGGGTGGTGTCGCGCAGCCCCTGGCCGGCGAGGCCCAGCGCGGCCTCGTCGGGGTCGATCAGGGTGGCGGCCAGCAGGCTCGACAGCACCTGCGGCACGTGGGAGACGTGCGCGACGGCGATGTCGTGCGAGGGCGCGTCCAACGTGGTGGCGACCGAGCCGATCTCGGCGGCCAGGCCGCGCAGCACCCCCAGCGCGCGGGGGTCGGTATCCGCATGGGGGACGATGACGAAGGGGCGGCCCTGGAAGAGATCGGCGCGGGCGGCGATCACCCCGGAGACCTCGCGGCCGGCCATGGGATGGGCACCGATGTACCGCGGCAGGTCCTCGGCGCGTGCGCGGGCGCGCAGTCCGTCCAGCACGGTCGACTTCACGCTCGCGACGTCCGCGACCAGGGCGCGGGGCCAGCTGCGCAGGGCGCGGTCCACGAGCATCGCGGCGACGTCCGGCGGGGCCGCGACCAGCACCAGCGCAGGGTCCGGAGCGTCCTCGCCGGGCAGCTCCCCCACGCCGAGCTCCACCGCCAGCGCGGCGGTGCCCGGGGAGGCGTCCTCCACCTGGACATCGACTCCCGCCCGGACCAGCGCCAGGCCGAGGGACCCGCCGATCAGTCCGGTACCGATGATCCTCACCGGGGACGGCACCAGGGCCGTCACAGCCCCACCTCGGCCATCAGCGTGCCGAGCTCGCGGCCGGTGAGCTCGCGGGTGGCGCCGGAGGGGAGCTCACCCAGCAGGACCGGGCCGATCCGGGTGCGCATCAGCGCGGTCAGCTCGAAGCCCTGGGAGGCGAACATGCGCCGCACGATGCGATTGCGGCCCTCGTGGAGGGTCACCTCGACCACGGCTTCGCGACCGTCCTGGGCGAGCACCCGGGCGCGGTCGGCGCGGGCCGGACCGTCGTCGAGCTCGACGCCTTCGCGCAGCGCCTTGACCAGGCCGCGCGGGGGGCCGCCCGGGGCGTCGAAGCGGCACACATAGGTCTTCTCGACCTCGAAGCTGGGGTGGGTGAGGCGATGGGCGAGCTCGCCGTCGTTGGTCAGCAGCAGCAGACCCTCGGTCTCGAAGTCCAGTCGGCCCACGTGGTAGAGCCGCTGGGAATGCGCGGCGGTGAACTCGCTGAGGTCGCGCCGCCCTTCGGGGTCACTCATCGCGGAGACCACGGCGCGGGGCTTGTTCAGCACCAGGGTCAGCTTGGAATCGTCGAGCTGCAGCCGGCGCCCATCGACGTGGATCACCTGGACGGCGGGGTCCACACGGACGCCCTGCTCCTGGACGACCTCGCCGTCCACGCGCACTCGGCCGCCGGAGATCAGCGCCTCGCAGGCACGACGCGAGCCGAAACCGGCCCGGGCCAGCACCTTCTGCAGCCGCTCGCCATCCTCCCGATGGGGCTCGCCAGCGCCACCCGAGGGCACGGCGGCGTCGGGCGCAACTCGCCTGCCCTCGCCGTCGCGGAGGCGGACGTTCCGTGGCGGGGTGAAGGCGCTGCGCCGTCGGGGCGGACGGCTTCCGGAGCGGCCGTCGGAGCGATCTGCGGCCATCAGGCGGCGGCGCCCCGGGAGATGAGCTCCCGGGCGAGCTGGCGGTAGGCCGCCGCGCCCTTGTTCGAGGTGGCGAAGGAGATGATCGGCTCCGCAGCCACGGAGGCGTCCGGGAACTTCACGGTGCGATTGATGGTGGTGTGGAGGACCTGGTCCGGGAACGCCTCCACGACCGTCTGGCACACCTCCCGAGCGTGCAGGGTGCGCGGATCGAACATGGTGATCAGGATGCCGTCGAGCTCGAGCCGCGGATTGATGCGGTCCTGGACCTTCTCGATGGTCTCCACCAGCAGCGCCACGCCGCGCAGGGCGAAGTACTCGGCCCCCAGCGGGATGATCACGCCGTGGCTGGCGGCCAGTGCGTTCACGGTCAGCAGTCCCAGCGAGGGCTGGCAGTCGATGAGGATGACGTCGTAGTCATCGGCCACCGGGCGCAGCACCCGGGCCAGGGCCATCTCGCGGGCGACCTCGTTGACCAGGGTGACCTCCGCGGCGGAGAGGTCGATGTTGGCCGGGAGCACGTCGAGGTTCTCGGTGTCCGTCTCCTGGATGACCCCGTGCACGTCGTGACCGCGCTCCATCAGCAGGTTGTAGACGGTCAGGTCGAGCTCGTAGGGATTCACCCCGGTGCCGGCGCTCAGCGCGCCCTGGGGATCGAGATCCACCAGCAGCACCTTGCGGCCTAGCTCGGCCAGGGCCGCGCCGAGGTTGATGACGCTGGTCGTCTTCCCGACCCCGCCCTTCTGGTTGACCATCGAGATGATCCGGGCCGGGCCGTGGCCGTCGAGCGGGGCCGGCTCCGGGAGCTCCGGCATCGGGCGCCCGGTCGGTCCGAGGTCGATGTCCAGCTGCTGGGAGGAGGTCGGGCTCACGTCGGTGTCCTGTCGTCGGCGTCGTGGTCTGTGGCGTGCACGGGGCGCTCCGCGCGGGGACCGGAAGAAGTCCGGACCCAGTCCGGGAAGCGGGAGCTGCATCGTGCACTCGTCGTCTCGCGCAGGACGTCCGTTGCCGGTGGGGCCGGGCCGGGGCGTCGTGCCGGACAAGTCTAAGCCCCCCGCCGGGCACGGGGGTGGGCACCAGCATGCGTCTCTCGCAAAGAATCCACTGTGACCTGGGTATACAGCTGTGTGGTGGTGACCGATGCATGGCCCAGCAGCTCCTGGACGGACCGTACATCCGCTCCCCCGTGCAACAGATGCGTGGCATAGGAATGGCGCAGGGTGTGCGGGCTGATCGGCTCGGGCAGAGCGGTCAGCTCTGCCGCCTCGGCCGCGCGCTGGACCACCTGCCAGGCCGCCTGCCGAGTCAGACGGGTGCCGCGCGACCCGAGGAACACCGCCGGCGTGCCGCGGCCGCGCGTCGCCAGGGTCGGACGGCCGCGGGTGAGGTAGGCCTCCAGCGCCTCGAGCGCGAAGCGACCGACAGGGACGATGCGATGCTTGTCCCCCTTGCCGCGCAGCACGGCCGCACGTTCGCGCGCCTCGATGTCGTCGATGTCCAGACCGGTCGCCTCCGAGATCCGGGCCCCGAGCCCGTAGAGGACCTCGAGCAGGGCCCGGTCGCGCAGCGCCCGAGCGGTGGAGTCCCGCCCGGTGCCGGGTCGTCCCGCGGCCTCGAGCAGCGCCTCGACCTGGTCGATGCTCAGCGGATGCGGCAATCGCTGCGGCAGCGTCGGGGCCGGCACCAGGCGCGAGGGGTCCCCCGTGGTGGAGACGCGTTCGGCGTCGAGGAAGGAGTGCAGGCCCCGCACGGCGGCCAGGGAGCGGGCGGCCGAGGCGGCGGAGAGCACGCTGCCTCCGTCCGCCCCGGTGCGCAGCGCCTGCAGCCAGGTACCGAGCTGCTGAGGATCCACCGCCGCCGGCTCGACGCCCTGCCGGGACAGGCCGCGGAGGTAGCGACGGAGGTCGCGCTCATAGGCCGCGAGGGTGTTGGTGGACAGCCCGCGCTCGATCCGCAGGTGGCTGAGGTACTGCTCGAGGATCCGGCGGTCGCCGGGGCGCAAGGAGTCCTCGGCGGCGGGCTCCGGCGTGCCTGCCGAGCTCACAGCGCCGCCTCCCGTCACAGAGTGACGAAGGGATCGATCGCGAGGGCGACGAAGAGGACGGTCAGGTAGGTGATGGAGCCGTGGAAGACGGTCATCGGCCCCAGGTCCTTGCCGGTCAGGCCACGACGGACCCGCAGCGCGTAGCGCACCACCAGGATCCCGAACCAGGCTCCCGCGGCGACGGCGGCGACGCCGTACACCCAGCCGGTGGCACCCAGCGGGATGATCGCGAGGCTGGAGGCGACCATGAGCGCGGTATGCATGAGCATCTGACGCGCCACGCTCATGCGGGAGGCGACCACCGGGAGCATCGGCACGCCGGCGGCGGCGTAGTCCTTCGAGAACTTCTCGGCCAGGGGCCAGTAATGCGGCGGGGTCCAGAAGAAGATGACCAGGAACAGCAGCACGGCGGTCCAGGAGACCGTCCCGGTCACTGCGGACCAGCCGATCAGCACCGGCATGCATCCGGCGACCCCGCCCCAGACGATGTTCTGGCTGGTGCGGCGCTTGAGGATCATCGTGTAGAAGACGACATAGAGCAGGATCGCTCCGACCGCGAGAGCGGCCGACGCCCAGTTCACCAGCAGGCCCAACCAGAGTGCGGAGACGATCGAGATGGTGATGCCGAAGATCAGGGCCGCCCGCGGCGAGATGACCCCCGAGGGGATGGGCCGGCTGCGAGTGCGCTTCATCTTCGCGTCGATGTCGCGCTCGAGATACATGTTCAGCGCGTTGGCGCCGCCGGCGGCGAGATAGCCACCGATCATCGTGGCCAGGATCAGCCACAGCGGGGGGAACCCGCCCGCGGCGAGGAACATGGTGGGGATGGTGGTGATCAGCAGCAGCTCGATGATCCGAGGCTTGGTCAGCGCCACGTAATTGCGGAGGACCGAGCGCACGGACTGCGGGCTCCGATCACCGTCCCGGCCCGAGTTCCGTACCGACGCTCCCTGGGTGGCGGTCACCGCCCACCGTCCTTCCTCCTGAGCGCGACGCAGTCGTCGCGTGAACCACTCCAGTCTAGGCCGCGGGGGCTGGCCGCGGCACCCCGACACGGGGTGAGACCCGGCACGGACCGCTCCCGGCAACTGGCTGGACGAGGGAGCCGTCGGTGCGGTGCTCGGTCTAAGGTGGGGCACGTCGTCTCGCGCAGGACCTCGCACGCCACAGCGCATCGAGGAGCCCCCGCCGAGAACTGTCGAACCGAGCGGCCGTCTAGGGCCGCGCTCCGCCGAAAGGAATCACCCGACATGACGGATAGCTTCAAGGCCCCCGAGGGCTGGACCGATCTGGACAAGCGAGCGGTCGACACCGCTCGCATCCTCGCCGCGGACGCGGTGGAGAAGGTCGGCAGCGGCCACCCCGGCACCGCCGTGAGCCTCGCTCCGGCCGCGTACCTGCTCTACCAGGACCTGATGCGCCACGACCCGACGGACAAGAACTGGCTCGGCCGCGACCGCTTCGTGCTCTCCGCCGGCCACTCGAGCCTGACCCAGTACATCCAGCTCTACCTCGGCGGCTTCGGTCTCCAGAAGCAGGACCTCGAGGAGCTGCGCACCTGGGGCTCCCAGACCCCGGGCCACCCGGAGAACTTCCTCACCGACGGCGTCGAGATCACCACCGGCCCCCTCGGCCAGGGCATCTCCTCCGCGGTCGGCTTCGCGATGGCGCAGCGCCGTGAGCGCGGCCTGCTCGACCCCTCCGCCCCCGCGGGCACGAGCCCCTTCGACCACTTCACCTACGTGATCGCCTCCGACGGCGACCTCCAGGAGGGTGTCAGCAGCGAGGCCAGCTCGATCGCCGGCACCCAGCAGCTGGGCAACCTGATCGTGCTGTGGGACGACAACGAGATCTCCATCGAGGGTGACACCTCGATCGCCTTCACCGAGGACACCGCCGCCCGTTACGAGGCCTACGGCTGGGACGTGCGCACCGTCGACTGGCGTCAGGGAGGCACCGCGGATTCCACGTACCTCGAGGACGTCGCCCTGCTGAAGTCCGAGATCCTGGCTGCACAGAAGGTCACCGACAAGCCGACCTTCATCCGCCTGCGCACCGTCATCGGCTGGCCGATCCCGGAGCTCGCCGGCAGCCACACGGTCCACGGCGCCAAGCTCGGCACCGAGGGCGTCGCCGGACTGAAGGAGGTGCTCGGCTTCGACGTCGAGCAGCAGTTCCAGGTCGATGAGGACGTGCTGGCCCACACCCGCGGCCTCGCCGAGCGCGCCGCTGCGGCGAAGGCCGAGTGGGAGAAGGGCTACCAGGCCTGGCGCTCCGCGAACCCCGACGCCGCCACGCTCCTGGACCGCCTGCAGGCACGCGAGCTGCCGGGCGGCTTCGCCGAGGCGTTCCCGAGCTTCGAGACCGATGAGAAGGGCATCGCCACCCGCGCCGCCTCCGGCAAGGTCCTCGGTGAGCTCGCGGCCGTGATGCCCGAGCTGTGGGGCGGCTCCGCCGACCTCGCCGGCTCGAACAACACGACCATGAAGGGCGAGCCCTCCTTCCTGCCCGAGGAGTACAGCTCCTCCGAGTTCAGCGGCAACACGTTCGGTCGCACGCTGCACTTCGGCATCCGTGAGCACGCGATGGGCTCGATCCTCTCCGGCATCTCCCTGCACGGACTGACCCGACCCTATGGCGGTACCTTCTTCCAGTTCGCCGACTACATGCGCGGCGCGGTCCGCCTCGCCTCGCTGATGAAGGTCCCGGCCACCTACGTATGGACCCACGACTCCATCGGCCTGGGCGAGGACGGCCCCACCCACCAGCCGGTCGAGCACCTGGCCGCCTACCGGGCGATCCCGAACCTGTCGATCGTGCGTCCGGCGGATGCCAATGAGACCGCGCAGGCGTGGAAGGCGCTGCTGGAGCGCGACAGCGGTCCCGTCGGCCTGGTCCTGTCCCGCCAGGCGATGCCCACCTTCGACCGCAGCGAGTACGCCGGCGCGGAGAACCTGGTCAAGGGCGGCTACGTGATGAAGGACGCCTCGACGGGAACCCCGGAGGTCATCCTGATCGCCACCGGTTCCGAGGTGCAGTACGCCGCCGAGGCGCAGAAGCAGCTCGAGGCGGCCGGCACCCCGACCCGGCTCGTCTCGATGCCCTCCGTGGAGTGGTTCGACGAGCAGGACGAGGCGTACCGCGAGTCCGTGCTCCCCGCCTCGGTCACCGCGCGCGTCAGCGTCGAGGCCGGGATCGCGATGCCGTGGCACCGCTTCCTGGGCACCCATGGTCGGGCGGTCTCGCTCGAGCACTACGGTGCCTCCGCCGATGCCAAGACCCTCTTCCGCGAGTTCGGCTTCACCGCCGAGGCCGTGGTCGAGGCCGCGAAGGAGTCGCTCGCCGCTTCCGGCGCGTGAGCACCTGCGGTGCAGGACCTGCCCCGGCCGGCACCCCCCCCACCGCCCCACGGGAGCCCGGCGGGGCGGGGGTGGTGAGGGGCGCCAAAAGCACGAGACGGGGGCCGCGCGCGGA
>JAKDUN010000039.1 GCA_030457675.1 Brachybacterium sp.
ATGGTCCCCGTCGACCCCGGGGAGTCATACTGGAAGGGCGTCGATCCGACCGGCACTCGGCGCGCAGACCAGATCAGACCGGCAACAGGAGTGAGCGCGCGATGTCCGGTGAGCAGCGGATCCCCCTGGCCGATCACGTGGCGGACGCGGTCGCCCTGCTGGGCTCCGTGCGCAGGACCGAGGTGATCCCGCTCGACGGGCGGGCCCTCGGCCGCATCGCCGTCGCCGAGCAGCGCGCGCGGGTGGACGTGCCCGGTCACGACAACTCGCAGATGGACGGCTTCGCGCTCGCCGCCGCCGACCTCGCCGCCGCGGGCGAGAGCGTGACCCTGCACCTCGGGCCGATGATCGCCGCCGGCGACGCCCCCGGCGTCCTCGAGCCCGGCACCGCCCGCCCGATCATGACCGGGGCGCCGATCCCCGACGGCGCGGAGCTGGTGATCCCGGTCGAGGAGAGCGCCGAGGGCCGGTTCCCCCCGTCGGACGCCGAGGAGTCCCCGGTCACGCTCGTCCCCACCTCCGTCGCCCCTGGGCGCTTCGTGCGCACCCGCGGCTCGGACACCCGTCGCGGCGACACCGTGCTGCGCGAGGACCGTCTGCTCACCCCGCCCCGGATCGCGCACCTGGCCTCCTGCGGGATCCGCGACGTCCGGGTGCTCGCACCGGTGCGAGCGCTCGTGCTGTCCACCGGCTCCGAGGTCCGCTCCGCCGGGGACGGCGCTCCCGATCCCGGTGCCCTGTTCGATGCCAACGGTCCGGGGCTCACCGCCGCCCTCGCCGAGGCCGGCGCCGAGGTGGTGCACACCGGCGCCGGCCGCGCCGACGCTGCGGTGCTGCTGGAGCAGCTGCGCGTGCAGATCCGCGCCCACGACGCCGACCTCATCGTCACCAGCGGCGGGGTGAGCATGGGAGCGCTCGAGGTGGTCCGCCACGCGGCCGAGCACGACGGGGCGGTCCTCGCCTTCCCGAAGGTCGCGATGCAGCCCGGTGGACCGCAGGGAATCGGCACCCTCGAGGACGAGGGGCGACGCGTCCCCTGGTTGGCCTTCCCCGGGAACCCCGTCTCCGCCCTGCTCAGCTGCGAACTGATCGCCCGGCCCGCCCTGGGGGCCCCGGCCCGTCGGCGGCTGCGCCTGCCGATCCACCTCGAGGCCGCGGAGCCCTCACCCTCGGGACTGGACCAGTACCGTCGGGCCCGGGTGCTGCCCTCAGGGCGGGCGCGTCTGGTGGGCGGGGCCTCCTCGCACCTCCTGGGCGGATACGCCGCCGCCGACGCCCTGGTCCTGGTGCCCCGGGGCACCGCTGTGGTGCACGACGGCGACGAGCTCGAGACCCTGCTGATACCCGGAGGAGACCGATGAACGACCTGTCGCAGGAGAACGAACTCTCCCATGTGCGCCCCGACGGCTCTGCCCACATGGTCGACGTGACAGACAAGACTGTCACCTCCCGCGAGGCGAGCGCCCGCGCGGTGCTGCGCACCCGGGCGGACGTCGTGGCCCGCATCGCCGACGGCGACCTGCCCAAGGGGGAGGCCCTCTCCACCGCCCGGATCGCAGGGATCATGGGCGCCAAGCGCACCCCCGAGCTGATCCCGCTGTGCCATCCGCTGCCGCTGTCCGGGGTCGAGCTGGACCTGGTGCCGCTCGAGGACCGGGTGGAGATCACCGCGAGAGTGCGCACCCAGGGCGTCACCGGGGTCGAGATGGAGGCGCTGACCGCCGCCACCGTCGCCGCGCTGACCGTCTTCGACATGATCAAAGCGGTGGATCATCTGGCCACCATCGAGGGCGTGCAGGTGCTCACCAAGTCCGGTGGCCGCAGCGGGGACTGGACCCGCGCCGACGCGGCCGCCGAGGAGGAGCGAGGATGAGGCGCATTCCGGCCCGGCGCACCGACGCGGACTGCGCCGTGCGCGAGGACCCGGCGGAGAGCCCCGCCCTGCGCGGCACCGCCAGGGTAGTCATCGCCTCCACCCGTGCCGCCGACGGCAGCTATGAGGACCGCACCGGACCGCGGCTGGTGCAGTGGTTGCAGGCCCGCGGTCTCGACGCGGTCGACAAGCAGGTGGTCAGCGACGGGCCCGAGGTCGGCCGCGCGCTCGCCGCCGCGATCGGGGACGGGATCGACATCATCCTCACCTCCGGCGGGACCGGGATCAGCCCCACCGACCTCACCCCCGAGCAGACCGCTCCCCTGATCGACCGGGAGCTGCCCGGCATCCTCGAGGAGGTGCGCCGGCGCGGAGCGCAGAAGGTCGCGACGGCCCTGCTCAGCCGGGGCCGCGCCGGGATGGCGGGGCGCAGCTTCGTGGTCAACCTGCCCGGCTCCCGCGGCGGCGTGGAGGACGGCATCGCCGTGCTCGACCCGATCCTCGACCATCTGCTGGAACAGCGGGACGGAGGAGACCACGCATGAGGGGCACCGATCCCACCGACCCGGCCGACCCCGCCCGCGGCGCCACCCCCTTCGGGGCCGGCGGCGAGGAGCTGCGCATCGCGGGGGACCCCACGATGGGCGAGACCGTTCAGCGGGTCCGGTGCGCGCAGATCAGCCAGGTTCCGCTCGGCGTGGAACGGATGATCGCCGCGGTCACCGATCCCCGTTGCGGGGCCGTGGTCACCTTCGACGGCGTGGTGCGCGACCACGACGGCGGGCGCGGCGTGGACCGGCTGGAATATTCCGCGCACCCCCTGGCCGATGAGGCCATCGCCGAGGTGGCCCGCGAGATCGCCGACCGCTATCCGGACACGCTGGTCGCCGTCGCCCACCGCCACGGCCCCCTCGAGGTCGGGGACTCGGCACTGGTGTGCGCCGTCGCCGCCCCGCACCGCAAGCAGGCCTTCGCCGCCTGCGACGACCTGGTGGACACCGTCAAACAGCGGGTGCCGATCTGGAAGCATCAGATCTTCGCCGACGGCGAGAGCGAATGGGTGGGCGCCCTCTCCTGAGGCTCCTGAGGCACGTCACCTGCCGGACACCCGCACTCGGTACGGTTCCCGCATGCGCATCCTCCACCTGACCGACACCCACCTGTACGGCGACCCCGCCGCCCGCCACTACGGCCGCATCGACACGGCTGCGGCTCTCCGCGGCGTGCTGGCGAGGCTCCAGGGCCTCCGCGACATCGACGCGGTGGTCCACACCGGGGACGCCTCCGAGGACGGCACGGTCGAGAGCTATCGCCGGCTCCACGAGATCCTGGATCCCTTCGCGGCCGGCCTGGACGCGCCGCTCGCCGTGGTGATGGGCAATCATGACGTCTCCACCATCTACGGGGAGGAGATCGCCCCCGGTCAGCGCGTGACCGCACGGCAGGACCGGGTGGTGGAACTGCCCGGCGGGGGACGCCTGGTGCTGCTGGACACCAGTGTCCCCGGCGCCGGCTACGGGCACCTCGAGGCAGAGCAGCTGCACTGGCTGTCCGACGTGCTGGCCGAGACCGCACCGGCCGGGACGGTGCTCGCCCTCCACCATCCTCCGCTGATCGCCGCGACGCCGCTGCAGCGCGCCCTGGACCTCGACGGCCTCGCGGAGCTCGGCACCGTCCTGGAGGGATCTGACGTGAGGATCGTGCTCGCCGGGCACTACCACCACGCGATGACCGGGTCGATCGCCGGGATCCCCGTCCATGTCGGCCCCGGTGTCGCCAACGTCGTCGACCCCCTCACCCAAGGAGCGGACGAGCAGGCGCTGGCACTGTCCGGGGCCAGCGTGATCGAGCTGGGAGACGACGGGCCGCCGCAGGTGCTCAGCGCGGTGCACCCGAACCTGGGCGACTCGCTCGAGGAGGTGGAGCGGCCGGTGTACAGCTTCAGCCCCGAGGACGTCTCCCGGATCGTCGCGGCCGCAGGTCGCTGAGCGGGATCCGCCCCCGCGGGCCCGCGGACGGGCCGCAGCTGCCCCGGACGGACGAAAGCCCCTGCAGACCAGGTCTGCAAGGGCTTCGACGGCGGCGCTGCGGAGGTCAGCGGCCCATCCCGATGGAGCTGATCCCCTGGCTCGAGCGAGCCTTGGCCAGCGCGGCGTAGTCCGCGCCGAAGCGGCTGCCGACGAGGTGCCGGCGCTCGACGTCCTGACCCTGCATGCGGTCGGACATGCGCTCGAGCGCGGCGCCGAGGTTGCGGAAGAAAGTCATGATCGGGTTCCCCTTCGGTTCGGAGTGCGATGATCGGTCGGGCTCCTGGATCGCAGGGGCGCCGACGTTCTCGATGACTCCTTTTTATCCCGTCGACAATTCCGCTGTCACGGATCGGCGACCCGCAAGTTGCCCGATTCACAAAAAGGGTGTGACCTGGCGCGCTCCCGGTATTCCGAAGGCATCGAGCGAGGGATTGCGAACGCCCGGCGCGGGGGAGGGGCGGGGCGGCATCCAGCGTCTCTCCGGTCGCTGTGCGCGGCGGCGCGACGGGCACCTCGACCACGGTTTAGCACTCACCTTGCGCGAGTGCCAGCGAAGGTCCTACAGTTGCGCCGTTGGCAGTCGACGGCCGAGAGTGCCAGAGACTGCTGCAGAGGGATCTCCCCCGGTCGGCACCGCGACGACGATCGGGAACGGATCCCACCACCCAAGAACTCACGCAGAGTCACATCTCTTCATGAAGGAGTGAGCCGCATGTCGGTCTCCATCAAGCCCCTCGAGGATCGAGTCGTCGTCAAGCCGCTCGAGGCCGAGCAGACCACGGCCTCCGGCCTGGTCATCCCGGACACCGCGAAGGAGAAGCCCCAGGAGGGCGAGGTCGTCGCCGTCGGCGCCGGCCGCTTCAACGACAAGGGCGAGCGCGTCCCCATGGACGTCAAGGTCGGCGACAAGGTCGTCTTCTCCAAGTACGGCGGCACCGAGCTGAAGTACGGCAACGAGGAGTTCCTGGTCCTCGGCACCCGCGACATCCTCGCGGTCATCAACGACTGAGTGAACTGAGGCTCATAGAGTTATGGCAAAGGAAATTCTGTACAACGAGGACGCGCGTCGCGCCCTCGAGCGCGGCGTCGACAAGCTCGCGAACACCGTCAAGGTGACGCTCGGCCCCAAGGGCCGCAACGTCGTCCTGGACAAGAAGTGGGGCGCCCCCACCATCACCAACGACGGCGTGACCATCGCCCGTGAGATCGAGCTCGAGGACCCCTACGAGGACCTCGGCGCTCAGCTCACGAAGGAAGTCGCGACCAAGACCAACGACGTGGCCGGCGACGGCACCACCACCGCCACCGTCCTCGCCCAGGCCATCGTGCACGAGGGCCTGCGCAACGTCGCCTCCGGCGCCGCTCCGTCGGCCCTGAAGCGCGGCATCGAGAAGGCCGTGGACGCGCTCTCCGAGAAGCTCGCGGAGATCGCCACCCCGGTCGACGGCAAGGCGCAGATCGCCTCGATCGCCTCGGTGTCCAGCCAGGACCGCGAGATCGGCGACCTGCTCGCCGAGGCCTTCGACAAGGTCGGCAAGGACGGCGTCATCACGGTGGAGGAGTCCTCCACCACCGCGATGGAGCTGGACTTCACCGAGGGCATGCAGTTCGACAAGGGCTACATCTCCCCGCACTTCGTCACCGACGCGGACCGCCAGGAGACCGTCCTCGAGGACGCCCAGGTGCTGCTGCACCAGGGCAAGATCTCGGCCGTGGCCGACATCCTGCCGCTGCTGGAGAAGGTCGTCGAGGGTGGCAAGCCGCTGTTCATCATCGCGGAGGACATCGACGGCGAGGCACTGTCCACGCTGGTCGTCAACAAGATCCGCGGCACCTTCAAGGGTGCCGCGGTCAAGGCCCCCGCGTTCGGGGATCGCCGCAAGGCGATGCTCCAGGACATCGCGGTGCTCACCGGCGCCCAGGTCGTCACCTCCGACCTCGGTCTCGACCTCAAGACCGTCGGCGCCGAGGTGCTCGGCAGCGCCGGCCGCGTCGTCATCACCAAGGACTCCACCACCATCGTGGGTGGCGCCGGTGACGACCAGGCCGTGGACGATCGCGTCGCGCAGATCCGCGCCGAGATCGAGAACACCGATTCCGACTGGGATCGCGAGAAGCTCCAGGAGCGCCTCGCGAAGCTGGCCGGCGGCGTCTCCGTGATCAAGGTCGGGGCTCACACCGAGGTGGAGCTCAAGGAGAAGAAGATGCGCATCGAGGACGCGGTCTCCGCGACCCGCGCTGCCATCGAAGAGGGCATCGTGGCCGGTGGCGGCAGTGCCATCGTCCAGGCGTCCTCCGTGCTCGAGGACGGCCTCGGGCTCGAGGGCGACGAGGCCGTGGGCGTGCGCGCCGTGGCTCGTGCGGTCGTCGAGCCGCTGCGCTGGATCGCCGAGAACGCGGGCCTCGAGGGCTACGTGGTCGTCGAGAAGGTCAAGGAGTCGCAGACCGGCACCGGTCTGAACGCCGCGACCGGCGAGTACATCGACCTCGTCTCCGCCGGCATCATCGACCCGGTCAAGGTCACCCGCTCCGCCCTGCGGAACGCGGCCTCGATCGCCGGCATGGTGCTGACCACCGAGACCCTCGTCATCGAGAAGCAGGACTCGGACGAGGAGTGAAGATCGGGCTGACCAGCGGGGCAACCCGCTGATCGGGCACGGCATCGCGGGGGCATCCACGGAGACGTGGGTGCCCCCGCTTCCGCGTGCGGCTACGGTGCTGCGGCCCGGCTGCCGCGCGGTGCTGCGGTGTCCGTCCATGCATCCACCGGCGCTGCGCCGGCGGATACCCCTGGACAACGGGTGCGTATGCTGGCTGAGCGCCACTGGCTGCCACCGGACGCATCCCTGCTGCCACCGAGCATCCCCGCTGCCACCGGGCACATCTCCGCGGGGCTCGGGGCCGGCGGCTGTGGTCGTTGAGAGCCGGGCTCGGGCATCGATGCTGGTCGCGCGCGGCGCGCCGCATCGATCGCGCCCCGGCGAGTCATCTCCAGGATGTCGCCCCGCGGCTTAAGATGGACTGAGTCACAGCAGATCGACGGTGGGAGGAGCAGTGGTGATCAGTACGCCCGACGCCGCCTCCCCGGTCCGGGACGGGGATCTCCCCACCCGGACCTTCGGCCCACCCGCCGCCGTGGTCATCGGCACCCTGGTGGTGGGGATCGTCTTCCTCGTGGTGCTCGAGTTCCTCGTCATCATCAGCTTCGTCGGCCAGCGCCTGTGGCGGGATCCGGCACTGATGCACGATCTGGTGTTCACCCTCCCGCTGCTCATCTGGGTGCTGATGGCCTCCGCGGTGACGGTGGTGTGTCTGCGCGTGCTCACCTCCTGGCTCCACATCGACGGGGACGGCTTCGTGCTGCGGAGCCTGTTCCGCCGCACCCGCACCGCCCGCTGGCAGGACGTGGGACTGGTCATCGCCGCACGGGACATCGATCGCGGCTCGCCCGCCGCGGAGGCGCTCGACGCCCCCGAGACCGCGTACGACGGCGTCTACGTGATGGATTCCTCGGGTCGACGGATCCTCGCCGTCTCGAGCCGATTCTTCGGCCCGCGCGCCCAGGAGATGGCGCTGCGTCGGGCGCGGGAGGCCGGGGTGCGCATCGAGCACATCGACGCGATCACCCACCTCGAGCTCGGGAGGCAGGTGCCGCAGGCGATGAGCTTCGTGGACCGCCACCCCAACCTGCTCCTGGTCGCACTGATCCTGTTCTACATCGCCCCCAACCTGCTCCCTTTCATCGTGGGGGGGCTGTTAACCCAGCGTCGGTCGGCGCCGACGGACCATCTCCGCCGCGTCCCGGACGCGCCGCCCGGCGGCGCGCTCGACGACGCCCGCCGCCGCTGCCGCAGCGGGACGGCCTGGACGCCGTGCGCTGGCAGGTGCCCCGGGAGGCGGCGAGCGGGCGCAAAGCGCTCGAGCAGCTGTGCGAACGCTTCCCCGCCCTCGCCGACCCCGCCGCGACGCCGCTGGCGGCACGCTTCGCCGCCGGGGAGATCGTGGACGCGCAGGGACAGGCATGGGCCGCCGAGGACCCGGCCGCCCCGGGGGAGGAGCTGTGGTTCCACCGGGAGCTGCGTCCCGAAGAGGTTCCGGAGGTGGAGCTCTCCGTGCTGCACCGGGATGAGCACCTGCTGGTGATCGACAAGCCTCATGACATCGCCACCATGCCCCGGGGCGAGCACATCCTCTCCAGCGCCCTGGTGCGACTGCGCCGCGCCACCGGGCTCGCCACCCTGGTGCCGCTGCACCGGCTGGATCGGCGCACCGCCGGGGTGCTCGCCCTCGGGATCCGCCCCGAGGAGCGCTCCGCCTATCAGCAGCTCTTCGCCCGCCGGGAGGTGGACAAGACCTACGAGGCGCTCGTGGTCCCGGCACCTGACTCCCCGCTCCCGCGGAGCCCGGGGAAGACGCGCGCGCTGCGGGACCGGCTTCAGAAGCGCCACGGCGAGCTGACCACCGCGGTGGCGCCCGGAGAGCCCAACGCCGAGACCGAGTACGAGGTGCGCGCGCTCGCGGCCGAGGGCATCCTGCACGTGAGGCTGCGGCCGCGGACCGGCCGCACCCACCAGCTGCGGGCCCAGCTCGCCGCACGGGGAGCGCCGATCCTGGGGGAGGACCTCTACTGGCCGTCGCAGCGACCGCGCCCTTCCGCCGCATTCTGGCCGGAGGGCCTGCCGCTCCAGCTGCTGGCGCGGCGCCTCGCCTTCGTCGATCCCGTCACCGCGGAGCACCGGGAGTTCCGCAGCGCTCAGGAGCTGACCGCGGGGTCTCGTACCCTGGGGCGGTGACAGCCCCCCGCACCCCTGACAGCGCCGAGCCGGCTCCCGCGCCGCGCCGCACCCGGGCCGGGGACGTGGTGGTGGGCCCCACCGTCCATGCCCGGTATGTGCCGGCGGCACTGTTCGGCCTGCCCTTGGTGGCGGTGCTGCTGAGCACCTTCGCGGGTGCCGGGATCCAGCAGTGGCGCACCGCCCGCCTGCGCGACGGGCACGACGGGATGCTCGAGCAGATCCTCGAACCCGCCTGGGCACAGCTGCTGCTCGGCGCGCTCGCCCTCTGGGTGCTGTTCGCCTTGTGGGCGCTGGTCCCGCTGATCCTGACCCACCGGGTGGTGCTGCTGGACGAGCACGCCGAGACCCTGGCGCTGCGCCGGGGCCTGCGCACCGCCGAGCGGGCATCGCTGGCCCAGGTCCGCTACGCGACCGGGGACGCCGAACGCGGCGGCATAGCACTGATCGGGATCGACGGCTCGAGCGCGGCCGAGGGGGAGGAATCATTGCAGCAGTGGGTGGTGCCCGAGAGCGGATGGGACGCGGCCGCCTTCGACGGCCTGCGCGTTCTGCAAGCCGCGGCGGGGCTGCGGCCCGCGCCGCCCCGCGCCGAGGTGGTACGCGAGAACCGCCGGATCCACCGCGAGCGCAACCATCGCGAGCTCGCCGCCCGGCTCGGCATGCCCTGGCGGGAGGAGTACGCCCACGACGAGGTCGCGTTCCGGACCGAGTTCGACCGGGTGCGCCGGGTGCTCGGCGGCAAGGAACCGCGGCGGGACGGTGACCCCCGCCCCTGAACCGCGGGTCCGCGAGATCACACCGTGTGCCTCAGAACATGGCGCGCAGGATCAGCACCACGACTGCGCCGATGCTCGCGGCACCCGGCAGGGTGATGATCCAGGCCAGGAAGATCGGCCGCATCAGCTTCCAGTTGGCCGCGTGGTTGACCATGCCGACGCCGAGGACGGCCCCGATCAGGATGTGGGTGGAGGAGACCGGCAGGCCGAACACCGAGGCCAGCAGCACCACTGCGGAGGCGGCGAGCTCAGCGGCGAAGCCGGAGGAAGGGTGCATCGAGGTCAGCCCGGTACCGACGGTGTGGATCACCTTGCGGCCCACGAACCACAGGCCGGAGACCAGCGCGACGCCGAAGGCGACCAGCGCCGCGATGGGGACGGTGGCCTCCGAGGAGATCTCCCCGGTGCTCAGCACGTCGAGGACGGCAGCGAAGGGGCCGATGGCGTTGGCGATGTCGTTGGCGCCGTGGCTGAAGGCGAAGGCACAGGCCGTGAAGACCTGCATCCAGCTGAACATGATGAACGTCGCCTGGGAGATCGACTGCTTCTTCAGAGCTCGGGCGAACACGGTGGTAGCCATCCACACGCCCACTGCGAGCATCACCAGCAGGAGCACGCCGCTGCCGAGCGAGAGATCCAGGCCCACGTTCTTCAGGCCCTTGAACACGAGCATCCCGGCGATCAGCATCGAAGCACCCGCCGCGAGCGGGGGCACGCGCTTCTCCAGCGCGTGGTACGCCGCGCGGCGCTCGATCTTGCGCGCTGCCTTGCGCTGCTTCTTGGTCAGGCGCGAGGCGTGCTCGGCGAGCTCCGCGCCCGGACCGCCCGGGGTGAGGTCGAGGGCCTCGGACTCGGCGAAGGCGGACTGCTGGAGCTCGGAGACGCGCTCGAAACCGGACACGTGGCGGCTGTGGCCGTCCTCGTCCTCGTCATCGTCCTCGGCGTCGTCCTCGTCCTCGGCGTCGTCGAATCCGCGCGAGCCCAGGGCGATGGCCCGGGCGGCCGGTGCCAGGATGTGACGCTTGATCGCGCCGAACAGGATGTACGCGGTCACGCCTCCGAGCAGCGGGGAGAGGACCCAGGAGACGGCGATCTGACCGATCTCTCCCCACTGGACCATCTCGAACCCGCCGGTGCCGGTGACGATGCCGGTGGTGACCGCGGCGCCGACGATGCCGCCGATGATCGAGTGAGTGGTCGAGACCGGCCACCCCATCCGGGTGGCGAGCAGCAGCCATACGGCGCCGCCCAGCAGAGCGGCCATCATGATGAAGGCGAAGGAGCGCGGGTCCATGTGCATGCCGTCGATGTCGACGATGCCGCTGCGCACGGTCTCGGTCACCGAGCTGCCGGCCAGGATCGCGCCGGAG
Organism: Brachybacterium sp.; assembly: GCA_030457675.1. Classification (GTDB taxonomy): domain Bacteria; phylum Actinomycetota; class Actinomycetes; order Actinomycetales; family Dermabacteraceae; genus Brachybacterium. Next base: position 10,846 of record JAKDUN010000039.1, read on the forward strand.
ACCTCGAAGACAGCGGCGACCACGAGCGCCTGCTTCATGGTCAGCGTCCCCGCCCCGACGCTGGTGCCGAAGGAGTTGGCGACGTCATTGCCGCCGATGTTGAACGCCATGAACAGCCCGAACGCGATAGCGAGGATCAGCAGGAAGGCGTTGACGTTCGTGCCGGTATGGGCGAAGGCCCAGATGGTGAAGGCGACCGCGGTCGCCACCGTCATCAGGCCGGCACCGAGATGCCAGTTGCGGTCGGGGCCGAGGAACCCCTCGGAGACGGGGGCGTCGGTGGTCTTCTGGGCGGGCGTGCCAGGCATCGTCGATTTCCCGGGGGTGAGGAGGGTGAGGGCGCTCGGAGACCAGGAGGCGCTCCGAATGCCCGACAGGGCCGCGGCCACTCTAGGCCGAAGAGTGACGGCTGGGCGAACGTCGCACGAACTTCGGATGACATCACAGTGCACCGGACAGTGCACCGGAGCCCGATCGCCGAGCACGGACGGCGGAGGACCAGGGGGAGGGCATCCGGCGCTCGGGCTCCGGCCGTCGTGAGCGTGATCCCGCCCACCACGACCATCGGTGCAGGTCAATGACCGGGGATGCGAATGACCTCGTGATGGGCGAGACAGCACACGGGGCGCTCGCGCCGCTACCATCGATCCATGACGAGCGCGGATCCCTTCGGTTTCATCGGACTCACCTACGACGACGTGCTGCTGCTGCCCGGGGAGACCGACGTGATCCCCTCGGAAGCGGACACCACCAGCCGCCTCACCCGCGAGATCTCCCTGAGGATCCCGCTGGCGAGCGCCGCGATGGACACGGTCACCGAATCGCGGATGGCGATCGCGATGGCCCGCCACGGCGGCATCGGCATCCTCCACCGCAACCTCTCCATCGAGGACCAGGCTCACCAGGTCGATCTGGTCAAGCGCACCCAGACCGGTCGCATCACCAACCCCGTCACCATCGGTGCCGAGGCCACCCTCGAAGAATTCGACGCCGTCTGCGGGCAGTACCGGGTCTCCGGCCTGCCGGTGGTCGGGGAGGACCAGCGGCTCCTGGGCATCTGCACCAACCGCGACCTGCGCTTCATCCCGGTCGCGGAGTGGGTGAGCACCAAGGTCGGCGATGTCATGACCACCGAGCTGTTCACCGCGCCCGATGACGTCACCGCCGAGCAGGCCACCGCGATGCTGCGAAAGAACAAGCGCGAGCGCCTGCCGCTGATCGACGGCGACGACCGCCTCACCGGACTCATCACCGTCAAGGACTTCGTGAAGTCCGAGCAGTTCCCCGACGCCTCCAAGGACAGCCAGGGCCGTCTCCTGGTCGGCGCGGGCGTGGGCTTCTTCGGCGACTCCCTCGAGCGGGCCGGGGCACTGCGTGACGCGGGAGCGGACGTGCTGGTGGTCGACACCGCCAACGGCCACGCCCGCCTCGCGCTGGAGATGATCCGCACCATCAAGAGCGATCCCGCCTTCGAGGGCGTCCAGGTGATCGGCGGCAACGTCGCCACCCGGGCCGGTGCGCAGGCTCTGGTGGATGCGGGCGCCGACGCCGTGAAGGTCGGCGTGGGGCCGGGCTCCATCTGCACCACCCGCGTGGTCGCCGGCGTCGGCGTCCCTCAGGTCACCGCGATCCATGAGGCCGCCAAGGCCTGCGGCCCCGCCGGAGTGCCGCTGATCGGCGACGGCGGCCTGCAGTACTCCGGCGACATCGCCAAGGCGCTGGTCGCCGGGGCGGACACCGTGATGGTGGGTTCCCTGCTGGCCGGCACCGAGGAGTCCCCGGGCGAGGTGGTGCTCGTGGGCGGCAAGCAGTACAAGGCCTACCGCGGCATGGGCTCGCTCGGCGCGATGTCCTCCCGCGGCAAGAAGTCCTTCTCCAAGGACCGCTACTTCCAGGCGGACGTCCCCAGTGACGACAAGATCGTGCCCGAGGGCATCGAGGGCCGGGTCTCCTACAAGGGCCAGCTCGGCTCCGTCGTCCACCAGCTCACCGGCGGCCTGCACCAGTCGATGTTCTACGTCGGCGCGAACACCGTTCCCGAGCTCAAGGAGCAGGGGAACTTCGTGCGGATCACCGCGGCCGGGCTCAAGGAGTCCCATCCGCATGACATGGCCGCGATCATGGAGGCCCCGAACTACTCCTCGCACTGAGCGGGAGCGGGGGATATCCCCCCGCTGGATAGGAGGAGTTCACCGTGGAATGGGCGGGGACACGATCCTAGGATCGTGAGCATGGCCTCCCACCGCACCGCCTCCTTCACCGCAGCACCGCTCACCGACGCCCGTGACCCCTCGGCCCGCGCGTCGTCCTGGGCGCACGCACTCGCGTTCCTCGCCCTGATCGGCGGCGCCGCCGTGATGGGTGCGGTCGGTGCCACGGTGCCAACGATGGAGGCGGAGTCCGGCTATTACTTCTCCGACACGCCCGGTTGGTATCAGGGGGCGGTCCTCGCGGGCTTCGGCTCGCTGCTGGTCTGGTCCGTCGCGGGGATCGCAGCGATCGTGCTGGCCGTGCTCGGCCTGCGGGCGCGAGGCGGGCGCGCCCGAGCGATCACCGCGATCGTCCTCGCCGTCCTCGCCCCGGCCCTCTCGCTCGCCGTTCTGCTCGCAGCCATGGGTGCTGGGGTTGCTCTGCTGTGAGCTCCGGCCCCGACCCCGCACTCAGACCTCGGAGGTTGTGGCCTGCGCGCTCGGGTCGGTGCCGTGCTGGTAGCCGATCAGCCACAGCACGCCGAAGCGGTCCCGGACCTGCCCGTCGGAGGCACCCCAGGGGCGTCGCTGCAGGTCATCGACCACCTCGCCGCCCTCGGCGAGGGCCGCGAACCAGGTGCGCAGCGTCGTCGGCTCCGCGGTGCCCAACAGGGCGACCATGAGACCGCGGGCGGCGAACGGTTCGTCGTCCGCGCCGGCATCACTGAGGTACAGGTCCACGGTCCCGCTGAGCACCCCGTGGGCGATCGCGGCGCCGGGACCGTCGGTCCGTTCGAACTGGGCGAAGGTGTGCTGCTCGACGGTGCCGCCGAACACGCCGCGGTAGAACTGGAGCGCCTCCGCAGCGGTTCCGGGCAGGTGCAGGTACAGGGACGGGGCGGGCATGGGCTCTCCTCAGGGTCGTGCCGCCGCTCCGGGGACCGGGCGGGCGTGGGGAGATCATTCCTCCCCGATGGCGCTGCGTCCACATAGTCCCGGCTGCGGCGCGGTGCGTCGGTCCCCGCTACTAGGCTGAGCACATGACTGCGAGCAGCCCGTCCTGGATCGATGCCCCTCTGCTCGGTTTCGACACCGAGACCACGGGGACGAATGTCGCGAGCGACCGGATCGTCACCGTCGCCCTGGTGCACTCGGTGGGGCCGGGCCGGGAGAACGAGACCGTCGCGACCTGGCTGATCGATCCGGAGATGGACATCCCCGAGCCGGCGCAGCGGGTGCACGGGATCAGCACCGAGCATGCCCGGGCCCACGGGATGAAGGCCGCCGACGCGCTCGACGAGGTCGCCGCCATGATCGCCGACGCGCTCGCGAAGGACACCCCGCTGGTCGCCTTCAACATCAACTTCGACCTCTCGATCCTGGAGAACGAGCTGACCCGGCTGGGCCTGCCCACCCTCACCCAGCGCCTGGGGCACGACATCGCTCCGGTCATCGACGGCCTGGTGATCGACCGCGGGGTGGATCGGTACCGCAAGGGCAAGCGCACCCTCACCGACGTGCTCGCCCACTTCGGGATCGAGCAGGACGGCCGCCTCCACACTGCTGACGTCGACGTCTCCGCCACCCTCGACGTGGTGCGCGCGATCGCCGCGAAGTATCCGAAGGTGGCCGCCTCCTCGCTCGAGGAGCTGCACCGGGAGCAGACGGCCTGGCACCGCCGCTGGGCCGAGGGGATGAACGAATGGCTGACGAAGAAGGGCAAGACGCCGGACGTCAACACCGCCTGGCCGCTCTGATCCCATGACCGGGCCGCAGGCGGGCGGGTTCAGTTCACGTCACCGGCCTCCTGCCAGCTCTGCGCTGTGCGCTGCCGGGCGAGATGAGCGAGCAGGGCCACGGCCCCGCCGATGAGCAGCAGCGGCCACCCGGGCTCGAGCCCGGACGGCCTGCCGTCCAGCAGTGACCACACCCCGAGCAGCCCCATCAGGGCGATCGATGCGCATTCCCTGCACGCGGTATGGGTGTTCGGGGTGGGGGC
>JAKDUN010000391.1 GCA_030457675.1 Brachybacterium sp.
CCCGGCTGCTCATCTCCCGGCTGCTCATCTCGGAGACGGGCTGATCCCGGCGCTTCTGCGCGACCATCCGGCTCGCTCCCCGTCCTGCTCCGTCGGTCTCGGACGAGACCGGTCGCAGATCACACTCCTCACTGCCGCTTCGCGTTGACGCTCTGCTCACCAGCCCCGTAGGATGAGCGGTCGTTGTGCCTCGATGTGTGCCCTACCCCGCTGCCGTTCCTCACGGTCCGGCGCGATGGGGGATCTCACCCACATCCAGGGCCGTCGTCGCGTCGTGAGCGGAACGGTCCGGGCCCAACCACAGGGGCCATGCTTTTACCCGAAGGAAGCGTGCCCACGGTCCATCGAACCGTGCCTGGTCGGCGTCCTGCCGCCCGGGCACCACTACGAGAGAAGAAGGCACGAGTGCGTACGTTCACCCCGAAGCCCGGCGATGTCGAGCGTTCCTGGTACGTCATTGACGCAAACGATGTCGTCCTCGGCCGGCTCGCTTCCCAGGCTGCCCAGCTCCTGCGGGGAAAGCACAAGCCGGTCTTCGCACCCCATGTGGATGCAGGCGACTTCGTGATCATCATCAACGCTGACAAGGTCGCGCTGACCGGAAACAAGCGAGAGGCGAAGCTCGCCTACCGCCACTCCGGCTACCCCGGCGGCCTCCGGAGCGTCCCTTACTCCGAGCTGCTCGAGAAGAACCCCGAGCGCGCAGTGGAGAAGGCCATCCGCGGCATGCTCCCCAAGAACAAGCTCGCTGATCAGCAGATCAAGAAGCTGAAGATCTACTCGGGCGCCGAGCACCCGCACACCGCTCAGCAGCCCGTTCCGTTCACCATCGATCAGGTGGCGCAGTAAGCGGGTGCCCCGCCACTCCGCCCTGCCGCACGGAAGAATCTAGGAGAACCGTGACTGAGACCACCCCCGAAACCACCGAGGTCCTCGAGGACGTGACCGACGAGTCGGCACCCTCGAACTTCACCACCGAGTCGACCGGCGAGGCCGCTGTCGGCGCCGGCCAGTCCGCGATCGCACCGGGCTACGGCACCGGTCGTCGCAAGCGCGCGATCGCTCGCGTGCGCCTGGTCCCCGGCTCCGGCCAGTGGACCCTGAACGACCGCAGCCTCGAGGACTACTTCCCGAACAAGCTGCACCAGCAGGAGGTCAACGATCCGTTCACGGCTCTCGACCTCCAGGGCCGCTTCGACGTCATCGTCCGCGCCCACGGCGGCGGCCCGTCGGGCCAGGCCGGGGCCGTGCGCCTCGGTGTGTCCCGCGCACTGAACCAGATCGACGAGGAGGCCAACCGCGCCACCCTCAAGTCGGCAGGCTTCCTGCGCCGCGATGATCGCATCATCGAGCGCAAGAAGGCTGGTCTGAAGAAGGCCCGCAAGGCGCCGCAGTACTCCAAGCGCTGATCGGCTGCGGGGCATTGCTCCGCACCGCCCACGCAGTACACGCGATGCCCTCGACCTCCGGGTCGGGGGCATCGTCGTGTCCGGGGGGCTTCCCTCTGTGCCACGACCGGGTCGATCCGGGCGCATGGTGCGGGCGGAGCCAGTGGCAGGCGTCGGGCCGCCGTCGTAGGATCGAGATATGTCCGCGAAGCTGACGCAGTACGTAGAGGCCGGCTACTCACTCACCCCGGAGGAGCGCCTGGCCGCCGCCCGCATGCTCCGGCTCAGCGTGGATCAGGACTCCCGCCACGAGACGGTCGAGGTCGAGGCTGCATGGCGCGGGGAGGTCGGCCATCGGGTCGACACCGTGCTCGCAGGAGAGGTGGAGCTGGTCGATGCGGAGGAGACGTACCGGATGCTCTCGGCGGAGCTCGCCTCGAAGCACCGGTGAGGTTCACTCAGCGGGAGCACCCCGAGGCGCGCGATGAGCTGCGCGCAGGAGCCCTCTGGTACGACGATCCGGCCACCGGCCAGGAACTGCTCGACGCCACTCTCCACGCACGGCGCAGCATTGCGGCAGCGCCCGATGCCTGGCCACCGTTCGGGATCGAGGATCGGCCGCCGGTGGTACGGAAGAAGAGGGTGCGTGGCTTCCCCCATCTGGTGATCTATTACGTGATGGCCGGCGAGATCGTGATCGTCGCGTACGCGCACGAGAAGCGACTTCCCGGCTATTGGGCGCAGCGGGTGGAGAAGTTGACGTGAGCTCTCCACGCAGCGAAGGGGCCCGGGCCGGCGACGCTCATTGCGCGGGGTCCGATCCGGGAGAGCACGTCAGGCCCCGCCGTTGGTGGACGGGTCCGCTCGACGTCGAACAGCTGGCGTGGAGCTCCGTGCAGCGAGCCCGGGACGCCGCCGCGGAGATCGCTGCCGCTCGGGGGCTCGACCTGGACCTCGACACCACCCCGGAGCTGATCGCCGCGTCATTCGCCGCGATCGATCACTTGCGCATCGATGGGCGCTCCCCGCAGCCGTGGGGTGAGTTCTCCGGGTTCGTCGCGGCGCGTGACGGCTGGGTGCGCCTGCACGGGAACTACCCCCATCACGCCTCGGCGCTCCGCGAGGTGCTGGGCGTGGATGACCGGTCGGGACTCGAGCGCGAGATCGGACGGCTCGACGCGGCGGAGGTCGAGGCGCGCATCTCCGCTGCCGGCGGGATCGCCGTCGCCGTGCGGACCGAGGAGCAGTGGCGCCGGTATCCGCACGCGGTGGCCACCGCGGAGGAGCCCTGGTCGCGAGTCGAAGATCGTGGTGAGCGATCGGCGCTGAGCGCCGTCGGGCACGCAGGTGGGGACACAGAATGCGGTCCGCTGCCGCTG
>JAKDUN010000392.1 GCA_030457675.1 Brachybacterium sp.
CGCGTTCCTGCTGGTGGGGACCTTCCTGCGCCGGGCGGACCGGGGTGCGCCGATGCGCCCGGCGGCGTACTGGGGGCGCACCTTCAAACGGCTGCTGCCACCGACGGCGGTGGTGGCGCTGGCGACCCTCGGCGGGGTGTACCTGCTGCAGCCCCCGGATCGCTGGATGCCCGCGCTCACCGACGCGGTCGGCTCCCTGCTGCACGTGGAGAACTGGGTGCTGATCCAGCGCGGGGTCGACTACTACGCGGCCGAGGAGACGGGGGCCTCCGCCTTCCAGCACTTCTGGTCGCTGTCGATCCAGGGGCAGGTGTTCCTGGCCTGGCCGGTGCTGATCGCGCTCGCGGTGCTGATCGCCCGGTGGCGCGGACTGTCCGTGCGCGGGGTGCTGGCGGTGGCGTTCGCCCTGGTGATGGCGGCGTCCTTCGCCTGGTCGGTCTACTCGACCGCCACCCAGCAGGAGATCGCCTACTTCGACACCTTCACCCGGCTGTGGGAGTTCGCCGCCGGTTCCCTGCTGGGGCTCGCCCTGCCGTGGTGGGAGCAGCGGAGGGCCGCCCGCGGTGCCGGCCGCCATCGCCGCGGTGCGTCGGCGCCCGGGCTGCCCCGCGTGATGATCGGCTGGATGGGCATCGTCGCGCTGGTCTCCTGCGGGCTGCTGATCGATGTGCAGGGCGCCTTCCCCGGCTGGATCGCGGTGTGGCCGCTGGCCGCCGCGGCACTGGTGCTGGGCGCCGGCACCACCGGGCACCGGTTCAGTGTGGACCGGCTGCTGTCCACCCGGCCCGCTGTGATCCTGGGGGACATCTCCTACGGCCTGTACCTGGTGCACTGGCCGCTGCTCGCCCTGTTCCTTGCCCAGACGGGGAAGGCACGGGCGGGCCTGTTCGAGGGGCTGGTGCTGATCCTGGCCGCCCTGGTCCTGGCCTGGCTGCTGACCCGTCTGGTGGACACCCCGATCCGGCGCTGGCCCTGGGCGTCGGCGAAGCCCTGGCGCTCCGGACTGGTCGCCCTGACCTGCCTGGTGCTGGGCCTGGCACCGATGCTCGGCGCCCAGCAGCACCTGGTGGGCCAGCAGCGCGAGGCCGAGGCCCGCGCCGTGGCGGACAATCCCGGCGCCCGCGTGCTGGATCCCGATTTCACCGTTCACCCCGACGCGGATCCCACTGCCGAGGCGCTGCCCACCACGGCCATGATCGGGAAGGACTGGGTCGCCGGACAGGAGCGCTGCACCGGGGAGCTCGCCCCGCAGGGCTTCGAGACCACCCGCCTGACCTCGCTGTGCCGGGTGATCCCCGGCGAGGAGGGCGCCCCGGTCATCGTCAGCGTGGGCAATTCCCGACTCGAACAGTTCAGCGCCTCCCTGATCGCGCTGGCGAAGCAGGAGGGATGGACCCTGGTGACGCTGTGGAAGGGCGGCTGCGCATATACCCCGGACGCGGTGCTCGACATCGCGGCCTGTGACGGGTTCAGCGCCGAGGCGGAGTCCTACCTGGAGCGTGTCACCCCGGACGCGATCGCCCTGAACACCACCTCCATGAACCGCGACGGGACCGAGACGGTCATGCCGGGCATGGAGGAGACCCTCCCGCAGCTGGCGGCCGCGGAGACCCAGGTCATCGCGGTCCGGGATCTGCCGCGGATGCCCTTCAACCCGCCCCCGTGCGTCCAGGAGAAGGGGCCCGACCATGCGGACTGCGCCCCGCCGCTGGCCGAGCCGCTGACGCAGGAGCGTCCCGATGCGGCGCTGCTCGCCGAGCATCCGGACGCCGTGACCCCGCTCGAGGTCAACGACCTGGTGTGCCCGGACGGGATCTGCACGCCGGTGATCGGCAATGTGGTGGTCTCGATCGACGACGACCACCTCACCGGCACCTATGCGGCCTCGATGCAGGACGCCGGCGACGCCCGGCTGCGGGAGGACGGATTCCGGTGGTGACCCCGCACCCCTCCGCCCCGGCCCGGCGGGCCCATCGCGCGCGCCACCGACGCTCCGCCTCCCCCGCCGCGGCGGTGCCGGGCGGCCACCGCCCCGAACTGCACGGACTGCGCGGGCTGGCGATCGCGCTGGTGGTGCTCTATCACGTGTTCTTCGACCGGGTCTCCGGCGGGGTGGACGTGTTCCTGTTCATCTCGGCCTTCTTCCTCACCGGCAGCTTCGTGCGGCGGATGGAGGACGGCCGCCCGCTGGCGCCGCTGGCGTACTGGGCGCGCACCTTCAAGCGCCTGCTGCCGCCCGCCGTGCTGGTCATCCTGGTCACCCTCGGCGGGGTTCGTCTGCTGCTGCCCCCGAGCACCTGGATGCCGGCGATCAACGACGCCATCGCGTCCCTGCTGCAGGTGGAGAACTGGCTGCTGATCCATCGGGGCACCGACTACGAGGCGGCGACGGGCACCACCTCGCCGCTGCAGCATTTCTGGTCGATGTCCATCCAGGGCCAGGTGTTCCTGCTGTGGCCGCTGCTGTTCGCGCTGTGCGCCGTGCTGGTGCGGCGCTTCGGCCTGTCCCCGCGCCGGGTCACCGCCGCGTTCCTCGTGCTGATCGCCGTGGCGTCCTTCGCCTGGTCGGTGAGCGCCACCGCCACCCAGCAGGAGGTCGCGTACTTCGACACCACCACCCGGGTCTGGGAGTTCGCCGCCGGCTCGCTGCTGGCGCTCTGGCCGGCCGCGAACCCCACCGCCACCTCCACGGGACGGTCCCGGCAGCTGCGCGTCGCGCTGGGCTGGGCGGGCCTGGCGCTGCTG